>CANGIH010000396.1 GCA_947453875.1 Planctomycetaceae bacterium
TCCTCCCCTCGGGCTCGCAGCAGGTGGCCGGTACCCATGGCCATGGCTCCGGCCACGCCTGCGGGCTCTGGATGCTCGTCGACGGCCATGCCCGCGAGACGGCGCTGGCTGCCACGGCGCTTGCCGTGGCCGGCAACGGCCTCACCGAGGCCGACAAGGAAAAGCTCGTCGTCCAGGGGCTCAAACTCGTCACGAGCCACGAGGTGGGGCACACGCTCGGCCTGCGCCACAACTTCAAGGGGAGCTCGCTTCTGTCACTTGCCGACATCAACGATCCGGCCAAGGTCGCCCAGACCGGGGCGAGCACGAGCGTGATGGACTACATCCCGGCCAACATCAGCCCCAAGGGAAAGCCGCAGGGGGATTACTACACCGCCAAGCTCGGCCCCTACGATCTGTGGGCGATCGAATATGGCTACAAGCCGGTTGCCGGAGGGAGCCCCGAGTCGGAGTTGCCAGAGCTCGAGAAGATCGCCGGCCGCTCGGGGGAGCCGCAGCTCGCCTATTCGACCGACGAAGACACCCAGCCTGGCGACCCCGATCCGATGTCGAACCGCTTCGATCTCGGCAGCGACCCGGTCGAGTTTGCCCGTAACCGGGCCGAACTCGTCGCTCAGGTGATGCCGACGCTCGTCGAGCGGATGACCGCGAAAGACCCCAGTGGCAAGACCCCCGGATATGAGCGAGTCCGCCAGGCCTTCGGCGTGCTGCTGACGGCCCATGGCAATGCGATGAACTTTGCCGCCCGGCTCGTCGGTGGCCTCCACACGTCGCGGGCCCACAAGGGGGATGCCAATGCTCCCACCCCTTTCCGCGTGGTCGAGGCGCAGAAGCAGCGCGACGCACTGACGCTGTTGGAGCAGCAAATGTTCTCCGCCCAGCCGTTCAGCTTCCCGCCGGAGCTCTACAACCAGCTCGTCTCCACACGCTGGATGCACTGGGGATCGAGCGAGGCCGACCGGGAGGATTATCCTGTCCACGACGTGATCCTCATGTGGCAGGATCGGGTGCTCGGCCGGCTCATGGATCCGCTCACGCTGACACGAATCCGTGACAGCGAGCTCAAGGTCCCCGCCGACCAGGATGCCTTCACGACAGCCGAACTCCTCGACCGGCTCACGAAGGCGATCCTCGCCGAGATCGACACTATCCAGCCGGGGGACTACTCCGTACGGAAACCGGCGATCGGAAGCCTGAGGCGTTCGCTCCAGCGGTCCTACCTCTCACGTTTGTCGGCGCTCGCCGTCGGCAGCGGCGGGACTCCCGATGCGCAGGTGATCGCCGCAGCGCAGCTCCGCAGCCTCGACGGGAGGATCGGCGCGCTGCTGGCGAAGCCCGACGTCAAGCTCGACGACTACTCGCGGGCCCACCTCGTCGAGACCCAGGCGCGGATCAAGAAGGTGCTCGACGCCAGTGTGACGCTGCCGAGGCTCTGAATCGGCGACCCTCGATTCCGGTGGCGGCACCGGCCCGAACCTCCATGGATGGCCTGCATTTGATGCCCTCTTCAACCGAGATCCTCCTGCTCACTCCGGACCTGATGGTGTCGAGCCGGGTGGCCGGGATCGCCGCCGCCATCCCGGCGACGATCGAGGCCCTCGGCCCCGCCGCGTCGAGTCCGCGTGGCGGGCCATTCCAGTTGATCGTCGTCGATCTCCAGGTCACCGGTCGCACCGCCACGGCGCTTGTGGAACGGGCGAAGGGTTTCCGTGACGCCCAGCTGGCAGCGGGAGGGGAGCGGGCGGGGATCGTGGCTTTCGGGCCGCATGTCGCGGTCGATCGGCTCGCCGAAGCTGCCGAATCAGGAGCCGATCTGGTCGTCAGCCGGGGGGAATTGCTCGGCGCCCTGCCGGCGGTCGTCGAACGGGTACGATCTGCGATCGGGAGAGGCGAGACCGGCGGCTCCGCGTGATCAGTGGCTCGGGTGCCGACCGCGCGACATCTCTTCGCAGTTTTCGTCGCCCTCGCTCGCAGGTCCCCTCCATGCCCCGCGTCCTACTGCCCACGTCCTGGATTCTGGCTCTGATTGCCACCGGCGACCTCGGCTTTCTTCCACCGATCGCCCCCGCCGAGCCGCCTGCCGTTCGCGGCATCGAGCCGCCGCCGCCGCCGCGCGAACCGCGTGTGGCAGCGACATCCGCCGAGCCCGAAACTGCAAAACATACCTTCGGCCTCCCTGTCGGCTTTGCCGCCGAGGCGTGGGCGTCCGAGCCGCTCCTGGCCAATCCGGTCGCCTTCTCGATCGACGAGCAGGGCAACGCCTACGTCTGCGAGGCCTTCCGGGCCCACAAGGGGGTGGGGGACAACGTCCGCATCAACGACGACCGCTGGCTCGACGCCGATCTCGCCAACGACACCGTCGACGAGCGTTTCGCGTCGATGCTGCGACTCCTCGGCGAGAAGGCGAAGGATTGGGTTATCGAGACCGATCGGCTCCGCCGCATCGTCGATGCCGACGGCGACGGCCGGGGGGAACGCGCGACGGTGTTCGCGACCGGCTTCAACCGGCTCGTCGATGGGCACGGGGCAGGGGTGCTTGCCCGCCGCGGTGACGTCTTCTACGCCTGCATCCCCCACCTGTGGCGGTTCCGTGATGCCGATGGCGATGGAGTGGCCGACGAGAAGCTCCCGCTCCACTTCGGCTACGGTGTCCGCACGGCGATCCAGGGGCACGATCTCCACGGCCTCACCCTCGGCCCCGACGGCCGGGTCTGGTTCTCGATCGGCGACCGCGGCTACCACGTCGAGCATGAAGAGGGAGTGGCGAGCGATCCCGAGAGTGGGGCCGTGTTCCGCTGCGAGCCCGACGGCTCCGGCCTCGAGGTCGTGGCGAAGGGCCTGAGAAACCCGCAGGAACTCGCCTTCGACGACCTCGGCAACTGCTTCACCTGCGACAACAACACCGACGGCGGCGACCGGACGCGGCTCGTGCATGTCGTGCCGGGGGGTGACTCCGGATGGCGTGGACCGGTGCAGTACCTCGCCGATCGCGGCCCCTTCAATCGCGAGCAGTTGTGGCGGACGGCGTTCGACGGCCAGCCGGCCTGGATCCTTCCGCCTGTCGGACATGTCGGGGCTGGCCCCGCCGGCTTTGCGGCCTACCCCGGCACCGGGCTCACTCCCTGGTTCGACGGCCGCTTCTTCCTCGCCGATTTCCGTGGTGCAGCGGCCACGAGCCTCGTCCACACTTTCCGGATCCGTCCGCTCGCGGCGAGCTTTGAATTGATCGACGCCGACGAGACCTTCCGCCACATCCTCGCCACCGACGTGGAGATGGGGCCGGATGGCAGCTTGTGGGTGAGCGACTGGGTCAATGGATGGGAAGGGGATGGGAAGGGGAGACTCTGGCGATTCTTTCCCACCGGGCTATCGGCCGA
>CANGIH010000397.1 GCA_947453875.1 Planctomycetaceae bacterium
AGCCACCGTCTCGCCGAGCGTGGGATGGGCGTGGATCGTTTCCGCCAGATCGCGGGCGCTGGCCGCCATCTCGATTGCCAAGGCTCCTTCGGCGACCAGTTCCCCCGCTCCGGGCCCGACGATGCCGATGCCGAGGATCGTGTCGGTTTCCGGGTCGACAAGAAGTTTTGTCAGCCCCTCGGTTCTGCCGAGAGCCTGGGCCCTGCCGCTGGCGGCCCACGGGTAGCGGCTGACCTCCACCGTCCGTCCGCTCGCCTTCACCTCCTGCTCGGTAAGCCCCGCCCAGGCGATTTCCGGGTCGGTGAACACCACCGCCGGGATGCAGCGCGGCGCGAACAGCGCCGGTTCGCCATGCAACGCCTCGACGGCCACCTTTCCCTGGTGGCTAGCCCGGTGGGCAAGCATCGGTTCGCCGCACACGTCACCGATGGCGAGGATCTTCGGATCGCTCGTCCGCTGCTGGCCGTCAACCTCGACAAATCCCTTCGCGTTGACGGTCACGGAGGTGTTTTCGAGACCGAGTCCGTCGGAATTGGGGCGGCGGCCGACAGCGACAAGCACCCTCGAGAATTCCTTTTCGAAAGGCCCATCCGGCCCTTCAAAGCGGACGAGGATCCCCTTCTTCTTCTCCTCGAGCCCCGCGACTTTCGTCTTCAAATGGATAGCCTCGAACAGCTTCTCGAGCCTTCCCTGGAGCGGCTTGACCAGGTCGCGGTCTGCGCCGGGGAGGAGGGTGTCGGTGAGCTCAACCACCGACACCTTCGAACCGATCTCGGCGTAGACGGTGCCCATCTCCAGGCCGATGTAGCCCCCGCCGATCACGAGCAGGGAATCAGGAATCTCCTGGAGTTCGAGCGCGGTGGTGGAGTCCATCACCCGGGGAGTGGGGAGATCAAAGGCGGGGATCTGCGCCGGCCGCGAGCCACTGGCCAAGATGCAATGATCGAAAGTCACCGTCCGGCTCCCCTCGGCCCCGGCCACCTCGAGGGTGTTCGACGAAGTGAAGCGGGCATTCCCCTGAATGATCTGCACGTTCCGCCGCTTCGCGAGTTGCCCCAGACCACCGGTGAGCGTGGCGATCACCTTATCCTTGCGGGCCCGCAACGCATCGACCTTGATCTTCGGCTTGCCGAAATCGATCCCCCAGGCTTCCATTTCCCGGGCCTCCGACAACACGCGACCGACGTGCAGCAGCGCTTTGGAAGGGATGCACCCGCGAAGCAGGCAGGTCCCGCCGAGCCGCTCTTCTTTCTCGACGATGGCGACCTCCATGCCGAGATCCGCGGCAAGAAAGGCCGCGGCATACCCTCCGGGGCCCCCCCCGAGCACCACCAGCGGAACATGCGTCGTCATCGGCATCGGACTCCAGATCGTCGGTCGGGAAAGAAGGGCTCGGGAAGCGGTCGGGCCGTTGTTGTAGTTTGGGTCCCCTGATCCTTCAAGAAACACTCCCCTTCATCTGATGGCGTCCCGCAGGAACCATGGCTTCGTCCCGGCACCCTGCCGGTGGCGACGACCGCGGCTGCCGTTCGGCTTCCTCCCATCGGATTCGCGAGCTTTGGGAAGGGTTTTCGTCCATGCCCCCGTCACCCGCCCACACCTCGCCAGGCCCCACAGCGGTCCACTCCAGCCCCCTCCGCCGCATTGGCATGGCCCTCGCCGATGCGATCACGCTCGACCTCCACAGCCTTGCCCTGTTCAGATTCCTGCTCGGGGGAATCCTCGTCGCCGACAGCCTGGCGCGGGCGTGCCACGCCAGGCAGACAATGTCGCCAGACGGCATGCTCCCCCCCGATCTGGTCCGGCTGTTTGTCGGCCACCCCTGGTCGTGGTCATTGGCGCTGTGGTGCGACAAGACCTGGTGGAACCTCCTCCTCCTTGCGATCGAGGGCGTGACGGGGTTGCTCCTGGCCGTGGGTGTGGCCACCCCGGTGACGACGATCGCGGCTTGGGTGGTGGTCGTGAGCGTGGTCCGCCGCACGGCCCCGGTCACCAACGCCGGCGACATTCTTCTCGCCTGCCTCCTCTTTTGGAGCCTGTTTCTTCCCCTCGGCCGAGCATGCTCGTGGGATTCCCGCCGCGCCGTGGCGCCGCCCCCCCGGCAAGCGGTGCGTGGCATCGCCACGGCGGCATTGGTCCTGCAGGTAGCGGCTGTGTATGTCTCGGCCGGGTTGGCCAAGTGCAACGACACCTGGTGGTCTGGCGATGCCGTTTCATACGCGCTTTCGGTGCATGATCACGGCACGCCACTCGGCGACGCGATCGCCTCGCACCCCTCCCTCGCGCGCTGGCTGACCTGGTCAACGCTCGTGATCGAACTGGGGGGCCCTCCGCTTCTCCTCATCCCCAGCGCCCGGGTGCCGCTGGTCGCGGCCTTCGTCACCTTTCACGCAGCGATCCTGGCGACGATGGACGTCTGCCTCTTTCCTTGGGTGGGGATGGCGGCATGGCTGGCACTCCTGCCGGGCGGGGTGTGGCGACGTTCTGGCACCGCCTCACCGCCCCCGTCGCCATTCGGCGTGGCGACAACCCGGCTGCCATCCCTGACGGAACTGGCCGCGGCGGCCGCACTGCTGGTGGCGACAACGGCCTTCGTCCACGCCAACTCCCTGTGGCGCGATCGCCCGCTTGGCACCATCGCGAAGCACGCCATCCAGGCCACGTTCCTGGAGCAGGATTGGAGCGTCTTCGGCGACATCCGCCGCCAGCGGCAGTGGATCTATGCGCGCGCGGAACTGGCTGATGGCGAGGTCGTCGATCTGTTGCGCGGTGGCCGCCCGTTGGAGCCGATTCTCCCCGCCGGCGGCTACCACTCGCTCCACGACCAGAGGCTGCAGAAATTGGCGTGGGAACTTCCCAAACCCGCTCAGCGGGCCTTCGCCGCACCGCTCGCCGCAACCCTCGTCCGCCAGTGGGATTCAAAGCATCCGCCGGACCGCCGGGTGGTGGCATTCGAACTCCGCGGAGCCCGCCTCATGGACGAACCGGAGCCGGACACGCTCCAGGATGTGTTGCTGGCGGCCTGGCCTCCACGGTCCCCCTCCGGCCGGGGAGGACTGGATCGACTCCTCCGCGATGCGGAATCAGCTCAACCAAGCAGGTCCGGCGTGGAGGACCACCGCTGACCCTGCACCGGCACCGGCACCGCACACCATCGATTGGTGGGCTGTGGATCAAGTGCCCCGCCGCTCGATGCGGCGACTGCCAACCTCGAAAAATCTTGGCTTTTTAGGGCTGTGCCCAGTGGAGTGATTCCACTGTCTCCCCCACGCCGGATCGGTCAGGGATGACTTTTTCCTTGGAGAGCTAGACTCAAGCCTCACGCGAGAGTGGCGGAATTGGCAGACGCGCTGGACTTA
>CANGIH010000398.1 GCA_947453875.1 Planctomycetaceae bacterium
AGCGGCGTCGCTTGTCGGACGGGGGGAATGCTTGGGCCCGCTTCGTGGCATGGAGGCTCCTCCTGCCATCTGATCGGCACGGAAGGCGAAGGGATGCAGTCGTGCTCACGCCCCCCTGCTCCGCCGACGGCACGATCGTCACGACCGCTTTTTTCGGCGCCCGTTCCGGCCTCAGCCGGGGTCGTAGCCGAGGTTCGGAGCGAGCCAGCGTTCCACGTCGGCGACCGTCATCCCCTTTCGGGCGGCGTAGTCCTCGACCTGCTCCTTGGTGATCCGGTCGACCGCGAAGTACCTGGCTTCGGGATGGGCAAAATAGAGGCCGCTCACGCTCGCTGCGGGGGTCATGGCGTAGCTCTCGGTGAGGGCCATGCCCGCGGCCTCCTCCGCGCCGAGCCAGGCGAAGAGATCCCGCTTCTCGGTGTGGTCGGGGCAGGCCGGGTAGCCGGGGGCCGGACGGATGCCGCGGTATTTTTCCTCGATGAGATCGTCGGTGGTGAGTGTCTCGCCCCTGCCGTAGCCCCATTCTCGCCGGACCCGGGCATGGAGCCACTCGGCCCCAGCCTCGGCGAAGCGGTCGGCCAGTGCCTTGACGAGGATCGACGAATAGTCGTCCTGGGCCTTGTCGAACGCGGCACAGAGTTTCTCGCAACCATGGCCGGCCGTGACCGCGAAGGCGCCGATGTAGTCCTTGCGGCCGCTGTCGACGGGCGCGACGAAGTCGGCGAGGGCATGGAAGGTGTCCTGCCCTTTCCTCTCCCACTGCTGCCTGAGCGTATGGACCCGACCGAATTCCCTCGTGCGTCCCTCGTCGGTGTAGAGGAGGATGTCGTCGCCGAGCGAGTTGGCGGCGAAGAACCCATACACGCCACGGGCCTGCAGGCTCCCCTCGGCCAGGATCCGGTCGAGGAGACTGTTGGCGTCGGAGAAAAGCTTCCTCGCCTCGGTGCCCACCACCTGATCGTCGAGGATATTCGGGTATTTTCCGCGCAGTTCCCAGGCCTGGAAGAACGGCGACCAGTCGATGTAGGGCACGAGTTCGGCAAGCGGAATCGTGTCGAGCCGACTGATTCCCAGGAACTGCGGCACGTCGATCGGTGTAGTGGCCCACTCGGTCGTCCACCGCTTCGCCCGCGCGTCGGCCAGGCCGACGAGCGTCGCCTGCTGGCGGCGTTTGAAGTTTTCCACGTCGCGCGCCTGGGCCACCTTGTTGTCGCGGGAGAAGTCGGCCCTGCTTGAGGGGTTGATCAGCTTCTCGACCACCCCGGCCGCCCTCGATGCATCGAGGACGTGGATCACGTCGCCGGAGTACTTCGGGGCGATCTTGACGGCCGTGTGCCGGGCGGATGTGGTGGCGCCGCCGATGAGGATCGGCACCCGTAGCCCCTCCCGCTCGAACTCCTCGGCGACGTGCACCATCTCCTCGAGGCTCGGCGTGATCAATCCTGACAGCCCGACGACGTCGACTTTCTCCGCCCGGGCGGTCTCCAGGATCCTCGCCGCCGGGATCATCACTCCGAGATCGAGCACTTCATAGCCGTTGCATCCGAGCACGACGCCGACGATATTCTTGCCGATGTCGTGAACGTCGCCGCGCACGGTGGCCATCAGGACCCGCCCGCGGGAGGTCTGCTCCTGCCCCTGCTTCTCGGCCTCCATGAATGGCTTGAGGTATTCGACCGCCCGCTTCATCACCCGCGCGCTCTTCACGACCTGCGGGAGGAACATCTTTCCCTGGCCGAACAGGTCGCCGACGACCTGCATGCCGCTCATCAGCGGCCCTTCGATGATCTCGAGGCTCGCGGCATACTTCCCCCGTGCCTCCTCCACGTCGGCCTCGACATGGTCGGCGATCCCCTTCACGAGCGCGTGTTGGAGTCGGGCCTCGACGTCGAGATCGCGCCACGAATCGGTCTTCGCGGTGTCACCGGAATCGCGGTGCTTCACCTGCTCGGCCAGTTCGATGAGCCGGTCGGTGGCGTCCGGACGGCGGTCGAAGAGGACATCCTCGATCCGCTCGAGGAGTTCGGGATCGATCCCCTGGTAGACGGCGAGTTGGCCGGCATTGACGATCCCCATCTCCATTCCGGCGCGGATCGCGTGGTAGAGAAAGGCGGCGTGCATCGCCTCGCGGACGGCATCGTTGCCACGGAAGGAGAAGGAGATGTTGCTCACCCCCCCCGACACCTTCACCAGCGGCATCGCTTCCTTGATCTGCCGCGTCGCCTCGATGAAGTTGATGGCGTAGCGGTTGTGCTCCTCGATGCCGGTGGCGACGGTGAGGATGTTGGGGTCGAAGATGATGTCCTGCGGCGGGAATCCAGCCTGCTCGGTGAGGAGCCGATACGCGCGCTTGCAGATCGCCACCTTGCGGTCGGTGTCGGTGGCCTGCCCCTCCTCGTCAAAGGCCATGACGACGACAGCGGCCCCGTAGCGACGGACCGTCCTCGCCTTGCGGAGGAAATCCTCCTCCCCTTCCTTGAGGCTGATCGAGTTGACGATCCCCTTTCCCTGCAGGCACTTGAGGCCCGCCTCGAGCACCCGCCAATCGGAGCTGTCGATCATCACCGGGACGCGGGCGACCTCCGGCTCGCTCGAGAGGAGCGTGAGGAATTTCGTCATCACCGTCGGGCCGTCGAGCATCCCCTCGTCGACGTTGACGTCGATGATGTTGGCGCCGTTCTCGACCTGCTGGCGGGCGACGCTGAGGGCCTGCTCGTAGCGTTCGTCGCGGATCAGCTTTGCGAACGCCTTCGAGCCGGTGACGTTCGTCCGTTCGCCGATGATCGTGAAGCTGCTCTCGGGGCGGATCTCGAGCAACTCGAGGCCCGAGTAGCGGGAGCGGTCGGACGCTGCCGGCGGCACACGCGGCGGGTACTTGGCGACCGCCTCGGCGATCGCCTTGATGTGTCGCGGCGTGGTACCGCAGCAGCCGCCGATGATGTTGAGCCATCCTTCGCGGGCGAACTCCCCGAGCACGCGGGCCATCGATTCGGGAGTCTCGTCGAAGCCACCCAGGGCATTGGGCAGGCCGGCGTTGGGATAGCAGCTGACCGGAATCGGCGCGATCCGGCCGAGTTCGGCCAGATAGGTGCGGAGTTTCTCCGCACCGAGGGCGCAATTGATCCCGACACTGACAAGATCGGCGTGCGAGAGGCTCGTCCAGCAGGCGTCGACGGTCTGGGCGGAGAGCGTTCTTCCCCCCTCGAAGACCGTGAACGACGCCATCACCGGCAGGCGGACCCCGGTCGTGCGGAAGGTCTCCTCGATGGCGAACAGGCAGGCCTTGAGCACGAGGGTGTCGAAGGCCGTCTCGGCGAGGATGACGTCGACATCCCCCTCAATGAGCGCCTCGACCTGC
>CANGIH010000399.1 GCA_947453875.1 Planctomycetaceae bacterium
TATGCGTCGACTATCGGCCGCCTGCTCATGCACGGGACGTCGGAACTGGCGGGCTCGGGTGAAGTGATCCTGGGGTCGAATTGGCAGAACTCGGTCACCGCGTACGGTTCGACTTGGGCAGGTTCCGGACAGCCAGTCACGGATCTGCTCACCATCGGCCAGGGGGTGACGATCCACGGCAATGGTGGGGCGGTCAGGGATGACGGTGACTTCCCCGTGGCCCGGATCGTGAACCGGGGGACGATTCTTGCCGACGCCGCGCCTGAGCCGGGTGGTTTGCCGTATGGCGACTACGCGACCAGTGGCTTCGTCGGTAACAACGACAACGGGATCGTGGTCGACCGCAGCGGTGTGACCGACCCTCTTCCTGAGGGGATGTACCGCTCGACGCGTTGGAACAATCCCTCGTTCACCCTTCCCGGCCTGACGCCGGGAGCGGTCTACACGGTTCGCCTCCACTTCGCGGAGCTGTGGAATACCGGTCGCCGCGAGAATGTCTTCGTGAACGGCCAGAAGGTTCTGGAAGACTTCTCGATCGCAGACGCGGCCGGGGGGGCGTGGAAGGCGGTCGCCCGTGAGTTCACCGCGGCCGCCGATGCCTCGGGCCGGATCGTGGTGCGAGTGGAGGGGACGACGGTCGACGGCATCCTCTCCGCGATCGAGGTCTTCTCCGACGCCACCCGCGTGCTGATTGCCGATTGCGGCTCCGTGCCCGGAGGGATCACGGTGGCGGCGACGCGTGAGCTCGTGAGCCAAGGATCGCTCGGTGCCGCCAATGGTGCGTCGCTTTCGGTGCCCTCGACGCTTTCCAGCTCGGGCTCGATCACCGTGGGGAGCAACTCGTCGGTGACGCTCGGCGGCGCTTTGGAGAACACCGGATCGATCACGGTCGGGACCGGTGCAACGCTGACGGTCGGCGGAAACCAGACCACCAGCGCCATCGGCTCCGTGTCCTCGACAGGTTCGGTGCGGGTGACGGGAACCATCGACAACACGAATCAGACGCTCACGCTCGACGGCTCGACCGGCAACTGGCGGCTCGAGGCAGGCGCAAGGATCGTCGGTGGCAGGTTGGAGCTACGTGATGGTGCGACGCTGTTGGCTGGGGCCTGGAACGTCTGGGAGACGGGTTCACTCGAGAATGTGACGCTCTCGGGCGTGCTCGATCTGAGTGGTTCGTCGTGGAGCTCGTTGAACGTCTACGGGACGCTCACGCTCGATGGCGGGACGGTGGTGCTCGGGAACCGTTTCGGATCGGTCTGGAACAGCCTCTACATGCACGGGACGTCGTCGCTTGTGGGCACCGGGGATGTGATCCTCGGGTCGGACTGGCACAACGCGGTGATGGCGTACGGTTCGACACAGGCCGGCCCGGGGCAGCCGATCACCGACGAGTTCACGATCGGTCAGGGGGTGAAAATCCACGGCAACGGTGGATCGGTAAGGGACGACTACGATCACCCTGTCGCCCGGATCGTCAACCACGGCACGATTCTTGCCGACGCGGCGCCCGAGCCGGGCGGCTTGCCCTATGGCGATTTCGCGACCAGCGGAGAGTGGGGTTACAACGACAACGGATGGGCCGTGGTCGATCGGTCAGGGGTTTCGGATCCTCTGCCCGAGGAGATGTATCGATCGATCCGCTGGCAGAATCCCTCGTTCACGCTTCCCGGCCTGACTCCGGGAGCGAGCTACACGCTTCGCCTCCACTTTGCGGAACTGTGGAACCCCGATCGTCGAGCCAATGTCTTCATCAACGACGAGCAAGTCCTCGACAACTTCTCGATCTCGGACGCGGCCGGGGGGATGTGGAAGGCGGTCGCCTTTGACTTTACCGCGGTCGCCGATGCGTCGGGCCGGATCGTGGTGCGCTTGCAGGGAACGAGCGACAACGGCCAGATCTCGGCGATCGAGGTCTTCTCCGGCACGACCCGCGTGCTGCTCTCTGACTGCGGTTCCGTGCCTGGCGCGATCACGGTGGCGGCGACGCGCGACCTTGTCAACGAAGGATCGCTCGGGGTGTCGGCAGGGGAATCCTTGCAGGTCTCGGGTGTGGTCAGGTTCGCGAACACCGCGGTCTACAGCCCGCATATCGTCATCGGCGGGGTGAGCCCCGGCTCGATCTTCGACGGCGGCGTGCTGCAGGTGGAAGGCACGGTCGATCTCGGCGGCAGTCGGCTCGATCTGACGGTCGAAGGCCCTGCGGCTCTCGAGGAGGTGGTGACGATCATCGCCAACGACGGCACCGATCCGGTCGTCGGTGAGTTTTCCGGACTGCCTGACGGCGCCGTGTTTCTCGCCTCCAACAATCAGACATTCCGGATCAATTACGCTGCGGGTGATGGCAACGACGTCACCATCACTCGCGTGCGGGTGAGTCTCGATGTCGCTGGCGTCAGCGTCGCCCCACGCCGATACGATGGCACCACGGTCGCCCCTCTGAACGCCAGTCAGGCGTGGCTTGTCGGCCTCGTGGCCGGCGACTGGTCGACCGCGCTTGTCACCACGGGGGCGAGCGCCGTCTATCTCGACGCGAATGCCGGGACAAGCAAGCCGGTGAGCGTGAACGGCTTTCAGCTCACCGGGCCGCTGGCCGACAATTACACACTCGTCGTCGCGCCGGTCTTCGGCACGATTCGTCAGGCTGCGCCAGTCATCCAACTCGTCCCTTACGTCGCCACATTCGATGGCCGGACGCACACGGCGACGGGAACCGCGACGGGCGTCAATGGTGAAGATCTGTCCGCCGGGCTTCATTTCGAGGGGACGGCCCACTCGGCCGTGGGCACGTACTCCGACACGTGGAACTTCGTCAGCCCCGATCCGAACTACGCCGATGTCGATCCCCGCCTGGTCTTCGACGACGACTTCCCAGCCGGGGCCAACACCAATTACCCCCCCGGAGCGATCGGTTGGTTCACGAGCACGGTGCCAGGCGAGGTCTATTCGGGAACGCGGAGCCTCGACCGGACGGCGAACGGAGTCGATCAGGACTACTACTCCGATGGCGCGGCGCGGATCCCCGTGCCGGCCAACGGTGTGATCAAGCTCCACGTCTGGCTCGATCCGGCGCGCACACCCTCCGCGATCATGCTCCAGCTCAACACCAACGAGCGTGGCTGGGATTCCCGTGCGGTGTGGGGCGATCCGAATGCGATCGGCTGGGGGCAGCTCGGCACGCCGTCGCGTGTTCCCATGGGAAGTCTTCCGCAGTCAGGGGCGTGGGCTGAGTTGACGGTCGACGCCTTTCAATTGGGCCTCGAGCCCGGGCAGATGATCAACGGCTTCGCACTCACCGAGAGCAACGGCCATGTCCGTTGGGATCGGATCACCTTCTCCGACGATCGCATCGAGA
>CANGIH010000400.1 GCA_947453875.1 Planctomycetaceae bacterium
GGGGGCCGTGGTCCTTTCGCGGGCGACCTCGGCGACGATGTTGGCGGAGGCGACCCCCCATCGCGAGCCGGCCGCCTCCTCCCTCCTGCCGGCCGACGAACCGATCGTCGTCGAGCTCGGGGCTGGTCTGCTCGGGCTCGTCGCAGGATCCGATGCGGCGCTTCTCGCGGCGGTGCGGCGGATGCGGGCCGATGTGGCCGCCGACCTGGGAATCGTGGTTCCCCAGGTCTCCTTCCGTGACGATCTCTCGCTGCCGCCGCGTGGGTACCGTGTCACGGTGGCCGGCGAAGCGGCCGCCGATGCGGTCCTCCCCGAAGGCCGCCGCCTGGCGCTGCCGAAGCCGGGGGAGCCGCTGTCGCTCGATGGCCCCGAGGGGGTCGATCCCGCCGGCCAGCGCCGGGGCGTGTGGGTCGGAGAGGCGCAGGCCGAAACGGCGAGGAAGCGTGGCGCCACCGTCCTGGACGAGACCGGCTGCATCACGCGCGGGCTCGAGGCATCGATCCGTTGTCACGCCGATCGGCTGCTGTCGCGGGAGGATGTTTCCCGCCTTCTCGAAACACTCCGAACCACCCATCCGACGCTGGTCGCGCAGTCGACCGGCGAGAGCCTGCCGATCGCCCGGATTCACCGCGCCCTGCAGTTTCTTGTTCGCGAGGGGGTGCCGATCCGGCCGCTCTCGGAGGTGCTCGAGGTGCTCGCCGACCATGCCGGCTCAAACGCGGGTCCCTTGCAGCTTGCCGATGCGGTCCGTCGCGATCGCGCCGCGATGATCTGCCGACGACTCCACGACGCGGATGGGCGGTTGGTCGTCGTCCGCCTCGCCCCATCGGCCGTCGATTCGCTCCTTGCAAACACCTCGCGGGACCCGGGCCGGATCGTGGCGCAGATCCGCAGGGCCATGGCCCCGCGGATCGATCGCGGCGCCCCCGCCGTGCTCGTGGTGCCCGATTCGAATCGTGGTGCCGTTCGCGACCGGCTCTGTCGACAGCTTCCTGCCGTCCATGTGCTCTCGGAGGAGGAGGTCTCCGGCGACGAGTCGCTCCTGGTGTTCGTGACGGTAGGCGATGTGGATCTGCTCAAGGTGGCATGACACAGACCCGTGAGAATCCCTGCCGTCGGCGACCGCCGCGGGGGCTTGGAGCGGGATTGTGGTGCGGGAAAAAAAGGCTCAAGCGTCCGGGCGATGGCGGACGATGAAAAATGGTTTGTGCGGCCGGAGGGCCGGGTCTCCCATCGCGGGGAGGCCCGACATCCCGGCCGCGGCGGACGTGCCCTTTCATGGAGGATGTCGTGGCGAATCAACCTGCTGCACAGCTGACTGCGGAAGACATTCAGGAACTCTGGAGGCTTTTCAAGGCCGACCAGTCGAATGAGGATCTCCGCAACCGGCTCATCGAGCTCTACCTGCCTCTGGTGCGCTACAACGGCGAGCGGATCTGGTCGCGGCTCCCGGAAGGGGTCGAACTCGACGACCTGACCTCGGCCGGCACGTTCGGCCTGATGGACGCGATCGACGCCTTCGACATGGCGCGTGGCGTGAAGTTCGAGACCTACTGCGTGCCTCGCATCCGGGGTGCGATGCTCGACGAACTGCGGACCATGGATTGGGTGCCGCGGCTGGTGCGGAGCAAGGCGAGCAAGCTCAACGAGGCACTCAAGACCCTCGAGGCGAGGCTCGGACGGGCACCCGCCGACGCCGAGGTGGCAGAGTACATGCAACTGTCGCGCGAAGACTTCGAGAAGCTCCTCGTGGAGGCCAACGCGGCCAGCCTCGTGAGCCTCAACAAGAAGTGGTGCGAGACCGACAGCTCGAAGGATGTCCGCGAGATCGACATTCTCGAGGATAAGAAGGGGGAGGATCCCACCCGTCGCATCCAGAAGGCCGATCTGATGCGGCTGGTCACCAAGGGGCTCAACCGCAACGAGCGACTGATCATCATCCTCTACTATTACGAGGAGCTGACGATGAAGGAGATCGGCGCCACGCTCGATCTCTCCGAGAGTCGCGTCAGCCAGATGCACAGCGCGATCGTGGAACGCCTGCAAAACCAGCTCGAGCGTCGCCGTCCGGAGTTCGCCATGTAAGCGCCCCAGGTGCAGGAGTGGCGGAAGTGCGGCAGGCTGGGAGGCTGCGGCTGGATGGGGAGGTTGGGTCGGGGTCGAGGAGAAAGAATTTTTTCTGGAGTTTCCCCGACGGGATGGTCGATGAAGATGGGAATGTCCGTGGCGCCCCGTTCTCGGGATGGATCCGGGAGGGACGGCGGGTGACGACTGGTGTCGTCGATCCGCGGAAGCGCGGCAACAATAGGAGAGTCCAGGCGGAGCGGTTTTCCTTCCAACCGAATCGATGAACCCACCCGGATGCGGATCCGTATCCGGGAGAGAAACGCGGTGGGGTGAAGCGGTCGGGGGATGGAAGGAACCGGGAAGCCTGCAAGGAGAGCAACATGAACATCTTCGGAATCACGTTCACGCAGGGTGCGCGGGCCGCCGCCGCGGTCAAGTCGACCGGTGGAGTGGAGACTGCGAAGGCCGCCCAAGCCGCGCAGGGTATGGGCGTGGGCCAGGTGCACGACCAGATCGATCTTTCGGTCGATGGGGTGCGGGCCGCCGGGAACACCTCAGACATCCGCTTCGACCGGGTCGCGGCGATTCGCACCGCGATCGCCGAGGGGACGTACGAGACCCCTGAGAAACTCGATCTCGCCCTCGAGCGTCTGCTCGATCGGATCAGCTGACCAGCCCTGACTGAGTCGGTGGGATCAGGGGCCCGGCCCCTGGTTCCGCGCTGATCCGATTCCGGAGGGGAGCGGATCAGACGCCGGGCGGAAGTGATGACCACATTCGACGACGAGTGGCCAGGCCGGAAACGGTGCTGGCCACTCGCTTTTTTCCCCGTCACGTGAGGGGATGGCAGCCTGGCCCCTCCTGCGGCACGGCCCCTGCTGGTACGCTTGACTCGCAGGCTTCGGCTTCCCGCAGCCGGCCGGGAGGCCGGCCCGCCTCCCCCACGGATCCGTCACGATGCCTACGACCTCCGACTTCTCGCTCGGCAAGGTCGACGTGGCGCTGACGCCGCGCGAACGATTCGAGGAGTTTCTCCAAGCGCGGGGGAAGCGGATCACGCGCCAGCGGCGGATGATCGTCGAGCATGTCTCGGCCCGCCATGAGCACTTCGATGCCGAGCAACTCCTCTCCGATCTGCGCAACACCCCCGACGGCGGCGCGGCCAGCCGCCCGACCGTCTACCGGACGCTCGGGGAGCTCGTCGACGCTGGGTTGCTCAGGAAGATGGTGCTCGGAGGCCGCGCGGTCTACGAGCACGACTACGGCTACCCGCAGCACGATCAC
>CANGIH010000401.1 GCA_947453875.1 Planctomycetaceae bacterium
CATGCCGGCGAGCGACGGTCCGGGTGGCGTCGGGACAGCCTCCGCCGGTGGGGTCGTCCAGGCTGCATTCACCGAGCCGCTCGGCGCCGGGGCGGATGGTCCAACCGGGCCGGTCAATCAGCCTCCCGCCGCGTCCGCTCCCGGCGCGGCGCCCCCGCCTCCGCCGCTTGCCTGGACACCCCCTGCACAGGGCCAACTCCCTGCCGGGGTGCCGTCCGGTCGGGCGGATCCGGTCAGTGGGCTCAACCGGGGCGTGCTCGAGGTCGCCGGACAACCGTTCTTCCCCAGGGCGCTCGACCACAACGGCGAACCGTTCGAGGTGATCGCCGCCCTCGGCTTCAACGCCGTGCGACTTCCCGCCCCGGCATCGAGCGATCAGCTCGAGGATGCCAGACGCACCGGCCTGTGGCTGATTTGCCCCCCTCCGCAGCTGCCGGAGGTCGATGTCCGCCGGCCGGAGTCGCTGCCGGTATTCTCCGCGAACTGGGACAGGGTGCTCGTGTGGGACATGGGAACGGGGCTGTCGGAGGCGGATGTCGATGCCCTCGCCGAGCATGCGCGGCGGGTGCGGACGTGCGACCAGCATGCCGGTCGCCCCTTGGTGGCCTCCGCCGATTCCGGTATGCGAAGTCTTTCCCGGCATGTCGACATGCTCGTCGCCCGCCGGACGGTGCTGGGCACGAGTGTCGAGCTTGGAAACTACTTCACCTGGCTCCGCGAGCGCCCCCGTCTGGCCCGCCCCGGCACGCCATTCCTCACCACGCTCGCCACCGAACTCGACGCCAAGACAGCCCGTCAGGCGGCCAACCTCGCCGGCGTCGGCGGCCGCGGGCTGGCGGTCGATCCGGAGAGTCTCGCGCTGGCATCGCTGGCGGCGGTCGCTGCCGGTGCCCGGGGTATCCTCTTCACGTCGTCGCGGCGGATCGACGGCGATGATCACGAATCGAGGGTCCGCGCCACGGCGGTGCGAACGATGAACCTGCGTTTGGCAACGCTCGAGCCGTGGGCGGCCGCCGGCCGGTTCGCCACGCTCGCCACAGCCAGTGACCCCGAGGTCAAGGCGGTGGTCATGGAAGCGGCGCGGGCGCGGATGGTGGTGGCGTGGCGGAATGTCCAGGGAGGGCAGATCGTCGCCAGCCACTATGCCGGCGACATGCCGGCGGAGAGTGCACCGGTGACGCTCCTGATGAATGGCATTCCCGAAGCCCACCAGGCCTGGGAGGTGACGCCGGGGGGCTTGAGGCCGCTGCGCCACCGACGCGTGACCGGAGGGGTGTCGGTGGTCCTCGACCCCTTCCGCGCCTCCGCCCTGGTCCTCGTCACCGGTGACCCGGCGGTGGCGGCCCATGTCCAGGGACGCCTCCGCGAACAATCCGCCGCCACGCTCGCCGCGTCGCGCGATCGGGCCACGCTGCTGGTCGCCGACGCCGCCGATCTCCTCGCCCGTATCCCACCGCTCGCCCTGGGCCGTTTGCCGGGGGGGGCGATGGTTGCCGCCGCCCAGCAGGAGGCCCTTGTGGGGGATTCGGTTGCCGCCTCCGATCCTGCCACGGCGATCGCCCGCTACGAACGGGCCGCCGCGATCGCCGGGCAGGTGGAACGACTCGTCTGGGAGAAGGGGGTGGTGGCGACAGGATCGCTCGTCGCCGGACCGCTCGCCACGTCCGATGCCACGCTCGTGGAGCACTGGCGTTTCGTCGAGGCGCTGGCTGCCACGAGCCCGCGCGAGGAGCTGCTTCCCGCCGGGGGCATGGAACGGATCGAGGAACTCTCCGCCAGCGGATGGCGCCATTTCGCCCTCAAGCAGGCGGTGATGCGGACGGGGGTGGAGGTGTCGCGATCGCAGCCGGCATCGGGCCGCGGCTGCCTCGTGATGCGGGCCGAACCGGTCGATCAGGCCGCCGCGCCGGCAGTCGTCGAGACGCCTCCGGTGTGGGTGACGACACCGCCGGTGCCGGCCCCCAGCGGCAAGCTTCTCCAGATCGAGGCCCAGGTGTGGGTTCCGCAGCCGGTGAAGGGGAGCGTCGATGGCCTTCTGGTCTTCGACTCACTCGGAGGCCCGGCGCTTGCCGAACGCGTCGGCCCATCCGCCCAGTGGCGTCGGCTCGTGCTCTATCGGATCGTGCCCGCCGAAGCCGCCGGCGAACCACTCACCGTGACGTTCGCGCTCACCGGCCTCGGTGAGGCAAGGATCGACGATGTCAGCATCCGCGTGCTCGATCGTGGCGGGGCCGGGGTGCCGGTGACGGTGGTCTCGAGCGGCGCGGGGCCGGCCGCGGCATTCCCGACTCCCGGCGACCTGCTCGCCCCTCCCCCGGCAGCCGCTTTGCCTGTCGCCGTTCCTCCTGCCGGGGCTGCCGAACCGCTAGCCGGAGCGGCGGCTTCCCCACCGGCGTGGCCCGGCATGAAACTCGAGTGGCCCAAGCTCCCGTTCGGGCAGCAGACCAACGCCCCGCCGGCAGGTCCGGGTGGGGGGCGCGTCGATCCGTTCAAGCGGGCGGGGATGGGGGCGACCCAGCCGCAGGTGGCCCCGCCTCCGTTGCCCCGCTCGGCGCTCCCGCAATCGTTGCCACCGCAGTCGGAGCCTCCGCTCGGGGGCGATCCTGCCTCGGTGGAAGCGGCGGGAGAGGAGTTCCTGCCTCAGTCACAGGTTCCAGAGGAGGCCGATCGATCGACGGCTCCCCCGCTGCCGCCCGCCGCCTCCCTGCGCCGCGTGCCGTGGCGAGGGCTTGTCGGCGTGGCGATGGCTCCTGCGTGAGCCCCGATCGCACCCGCCGCGCCTCGCTGTCGAGGGCGGTGAGCCGGCGGGCCACCTCGGCGACAAGCGTAGCATCGTCCATCGCGGCGATCGCTTCTGCAGGGATCACCTCGCCGAATTCGACCCGCACCCGACCGGGGAGAGGGAAGGGGCGGCTCCGCGGCCAACACTCCCATGCCCCGACGATCGCCACCGGCACGATCGGCACTCCGGCCCGTTTCGCGATCAGCGCGAAGCCACTCTTCACTTCCCCCAGCCTGCCGTCGCGCGTGCGTGTGCCCTCGGGGTAGATGACGAGCGCCGCCCCCCCCTGGAGCTTGCGGATCACCGTCTTCATCGCCGACACCGTCGAGGCCTCGCGGTCGATCGGCACCGCATCGAGGGCGGAGATGATCGCGCCGAACGGCCCCCAGCGGAAGAGGGAGCTGCGGGCGAGGCTCGCCAGACGCCGCTCGGACACCAGGCCGAGAAGGAGCGGATCGAGAAGACTCTGGTGGGAGGAGAGCACGAGCAATCCTCCCTTGGTCGGCAGCGGCTCGGCGAAGCGGTAGCGGATCCCGAGCAACGCCACGCCGAGCGTC
>CANGIH010000402.1 GCA_947453875.1 Planctomycetaceae bacterium
ATGCCCAAGGCGGTGAAGATCCTGGTCGGTGTGGCTGAGGCGCTCGGCTATCTCCATGGCAAGGGCTGGGTTCACCGCGACGTGAAGCCGGCCAATGTCCTCGTTGCCCCCGATGGCGACGTGCGACTGCTCGACTACGCCATCGCCATGCAACCGCCCGGTTTCATGGGGCGGCTGCTGTGGACGAAAAAGCAGGCACAGGGCACCCCGAGCTACATGGCGCCGGAGCAGATCCGTGGGCAGGCGCCCGATTTCCGCTCCGACATCTATTCGCTCGGCTGTCTGGCCTACGAGATGCTCGCCGGCTCACCGCCGTTCACCGGTGCGGACCAAAACGATCTCCTCGGCAAGCACATCTACGCCAATCCGCCGGTGATCGAGGCCGCCAATCGCAACGTCTCGCAGACGGCCTCGAAGCTCATCCGGCAGATGATGGCCAAGAAACCGGTCGACCGGCCCACCTCGATGGAGGACGTGGTCCGGCAACTCAAGCAGATGAAGTTCTTCGACCGCGATCCGGCGGCAGGCTGATCGCCCGGCATCGTCGCTCCCCGCCGGTATGGCTGGACTCGGCCGGTATGCCCGATGTTTTTCCCCCGGCGAACTCGAATTGACTGGCGCCGCGCGGCCATGGGAAAATCGTTCTCCCGACGATCCCACCCCCGCGCCCGGAGCGCCCCATGTCCCGCGGCCTGCACAGGCTTCCCCTCGAGAAGCCGATCTACGAACTCGAGGACCGGATCGCCGCACTGGAGGCTGCGCCGCTCGGTGGCCAGCAACAGGAGGAACTCCGGAAGCTGAAGCGGGAACTTGTCGAGGTTCAAAAGCGGGTGTTCGGCAGTCTCGACCCGTGGCAGACCGTCGAGGTCGCCCGGCACCCCGACCGCCCCAAGACGAGCGACTACCTCGGGCTGCTGTTTGATGAGTTTGTCGAACTCCACGGCGATCGGGCTTTCGGCGACGATCCGGCCATGCTCACCGGTTTTGCCAAGCTCGACCGCCACAAGGTGCTCGTCATCGGCCATCAGAAGGGAAAAACGCTCGCCGAGCGGCAGGCATGCCACTTCGGCTGCGCCCATCCGGAGGGCTATCGCAAGGCGATGGGGAAGATGCGACTGGCCGCCAAGTACGGCCTCCCGGTGATCTGCCTCATCGACACCCCGGGCGCCTATCCCGGGGTCGGGGCCGAGGAACGGGGGCAGGCCCAGGTGATCGCCGAGAGCATGTTCCTCATGGCCACGCTCCCGGTGCCGGTGGTGTGCGTGGTGATCGGCGAGGGGGGCTCGGGCGGGGCGCTGGGAATCGGCGTCGGTGACCGGGTGGCGGTCCTCGAGCATGCCTACTACAGCGTCATCAGTCCGGAGGGCTGTGCCGGAATCCTCTGGAAGGGTGCCGAACACAAGGCGGAAGCGGCCCGGGCGCTGCGGATGCGGTCGCACGACCTCAAGACGCTCGGTGTCATCGACGCGGTCATCGAGGAACCGCCGGGAGGCGCCCACCGCGATCCCAGGCAGATGGCCAGCCGGGTGAAGAACTATCTCGTGCGGACGCTCAAGGAACTCCTCGCCCAGCCCGGCGCCTCGCTTGTCGAAACCCGCTACGACAAGTTCCGCGCCATGGGACGCTTCCTCGAGGCGGATCAGGCGTCGGTCTGATCGCCGCCGCGGCGCTGGCGTGCGTCCGGCGAGCGGCTCTTTCGCAGCTCGCGGAGAGATGAAAAAAGACCTGTTTTTCAGGCCGTTTCCCCCCTCTCCCCAACGTCCGATAATGTCTCTTATGTCCGTTTTTGGGGCTGTTTTTCCCGGGGATTTCTCGGTTTCACCCCCCTTCTGCCCCGCGACTGGGCCCGGCGGAAAAACGCTCCCGCGAAGAGCCGATGGCTGACGCGAACGGTCACCTTACCGGCAACGGCGATTGGGCGCCGACCGGGTAGGCGGATGGGGGCAACTGACCACCGCTCGGCTGCCCGCCGTAGCGACTCCCTGATGGGCGGGCTGGTGGAGCCTGGGCGGGGGCGACGGGCGGCGGTGGAGGGAGCGGAATCGACTGGAAGCTGGGAGGGGGCGTGATGGCGGGTTGGGGGGCTGCCGGTCCTCCCTTGGGGGCGAACCAGGCGCTGCCGGGGGGCAGCGCCCCGCCGGCTTGATGGACGTTCGCCCCCCCCTGCTCCGCCCCGGCCCACGCCGCCGCCGAACTCACCCCTTGGATGAGTGACTCGATCGAGATCGTGCCGCCGGCAACCTGACCGGCAGGTTGCCCACCGTCGAGTCCATACAGCGGGGCCGATCCCTGCCCGGGGGTAACGCCCCCCACGCCGGGCTGGGCGAACTGCCGCTCGAACTGGTCGACGAAGGGCTCCACGGTGTCGTGGATGTCCTTGGGGAGGTAGGTGTCGGCGCGGACGATCAGCTCGGCGACGAAGCGACCACTCCGGCTGGCCACGATCTGATGGCGGTAGGTGGGGGCGAGCGTCACGGCGAAGAACGTCACCACCACACAGAGCAGGGCGCCCTTGGCAAGTCCCATGAGGAGGCCGAGTTGGTGGTCGAATGCGGAGAGGTGGATGGCGTTGATGAACCCGGACACGAGCCGGAACAGGAGCCAAACCACGAGCGATGTGCCGGCATAGAGGGCCAGCATCGCGAGAAACCGGTTCCAGGGGGCCTGTTGGCCGAACCAGGGGGCCAGGGGGGCCGCGAAACGCAGTGCGACGTACGAACTGGCGACGATCCCGGCGATCCAGGCCAGTTGCCAGACGATCCCCTTGAAGTAGCCGAGCAGTCCGGCCACGGCGAGGATGCCGATCATCACCAGGTCGTATCCGTCGACGGCCACGGCCGATCTCCTCACGCGGTGTCCCGATCGAGCCCCGAAGCATTCCCGGAGCGGGGCGGAGTGTAGGGAGGGCGTCCCGACACCCGAAGGTCAGTTCGCAGGGGCAGGGGAGTTGGGCCGGCGCCAGCCACGGCCGTTGCGGGTGCAAGGACGGAGAATCCTGAGGACTGCGTTGAGTGTGTCGAGTGGGGGGCGTGCGGCGTGGTGGTGAGAAGTGGCGTCTGGGTGGTGTGGGGCATTCCGGTTGAGTCTGCAGGCGGCCGGCGGGAGGGTTTTCGGTGTCTGGCACCCATGACCCGATTTTCCCAGTCTTCCTGGCCTGATCCGAGGCCGCGACCGCTCCGGTCGTGATGATGGCCCTGCTCGTGCGGACGATGACGTTCCGCACCGACCTTTCCGCTCCGGCAGTGCAGGCCGCGCCGGACGGAGGCGTTGACGGCGGGTTGTTGCCCCTGCCGACAACTGACATGGGTCTGCGCCCCCGGAGGCATGAAGCCCGAGG
>CANGIH010000403.1 GCA_947453875.1 Planctomycetaceae bacterium
ATCCCCTCCATGCCCCCTACGGCCGGGCCGCGAAGGCGGCGATCGCCTCGCTCGGGCTCGAGGCGCCACTCGCGGACAAGCTCGCCGTCGGCGAGAGCGCGGCGCAGGCGGCGCAGTATGTCGAGAGCGGAAGTGCCGAGGTGGGCTTTCTGCCGATGGCCCTGGCGAAGGGGACAAGGCTCTCGGAGCGCGGCCGGTTCTGGGTCGTCCCGGCCGACGCCCATCCGCCGATCCGCCATGGGGGCGCGATCCACGCCCGCGTGATCGACCGCGAGGCGACGGTCGCGTTCCGCGATTTCCTCCTCGCTGGGCCGGGCCGGGAGATCCTCGGCCGCTATGGGTTTGAATTCCCCGCGGCACCCTAGATCGAGAAGCGCCCGCCATGGATACGACCGCCGCCTGGCTCACCCTCCGCCTCGCCGCCACGACCACGCTTCTGCTGGCCCTGTTCGGCCTGCCGCTGGCCTGGTGGCTCGCCGGCAGGGAACGGCGGGGCGGGATCCTCCGCGCGTTTGTCGAGGCGGTCTGCACGCTGCCACTGCTTCTCCCGCCGACGGTGCTGGGTTTTTTCATGCTCGTGGCGACCGCGCCCGAAAGCGGCATCGGCCGAGCCTGGCGGGCGCTTGCCGGCGGCACGCTCCCGTTCACGTTTACGGGGATCCTCCTGGCGACCCTGATCACGAACCTGCCATTGGCCATCCGCCCGTTCACGGCGGCCTTCGCCGCACTCGACCGCCGCCTCGTCGAGGCCTCCTGGTGCCTGGGGGAATCGCGGGCCCGCACCTTTCTCCGTGTCGTCATCCCCGCCTGCTGGCCGGGGATCGTCACCGGGCTCGTGATGACCTTCGCCCACGTCGTCGGGGAATTCGGCGTCGTGCTGATGGTGGGGGGCAACATCCCCGGCGTGACGCGCACCCTGTCGGTCGCGCTCTATGACGATGTCCAGGCGCTCGACCATGTCGCCGCCGCGCGGACCTCCGCGCTCCTGGTGGCCTTTTCCCTGGTGGCCCTGCTGAGCGTCCATCTGCTCGCCCGGAGCGGTCGACGGCAGGGTGCGTGGCGATGACCTCCCCCCCCGCCGCGCTCGTCGCCGAATTCACCGTCAGGCATCCCTCCGGCACCGCGATCACCGGCCGGCTCGAGGCCGCGGCCGACCAGGGCGTGACGGTGCTCTACGGCCCTTCCGGCTGCGGCAAGACGACGTTCCTCCGCGCCCTTGCCGGCCTCGATCGCCCGAGCTCGGGCTCGATCCGCTTCGGCAGTGCCATCTGGTTCGACGCGGCACAACGCATCGACCTTGCGCCGCAGGCGCGCGATGTGGCGCTGCTCTCGCAGGATTTGGCGCTCTTCCCCTGGCTCGATGTCGCGGCGAACGTCGGCTACGCGCTCCGCCGCCTCCCCGCCGCCGAGCGGCACGCCCGCGTCGAGGCGGCCCTCGATCGCTTCGACATCACCCCTCTGGCCCGTCGGCTGCCGACGACGCTCTCCGGGGGCCAGCAGCAGCGCGTGGCTCTGGCCAGGGCCCTGACGCGCCAGCCGCGGCTCCTCCTTCTCGACGAGCCCCTCTCGGCCCTCGACAGCCCGCTTCGCGACCAGCTCCGGCCGCAGCTGCGGCGCTGGCTGCTCGAGGCGGCGGTGCCGGTGGTGCTCGTCACGCACGACCACGCCGAGGCCCTCGCGCTCGGCGACCGGATCGTCGTCATGGAGGAGGGGGAGGTGCTCCAGGCCGGTGCGGTGGCCGAGGTCTTTAGCCGGCCGGCCGATGCGCGCGTGGCCCGGATCGTGGGCACCGAGTCGATCCTGCCGGGGAGTGTTGTGGCCGTCGACGGAGGGCTGGCGACGATCGACGTGGCCGGCGTGCACTTCACGGCGCTTGCGCCCCCAGACCCCACGACGCTCGTCCATGTCTGCCTCCGCGCCGAGGAGGTGATGCTCCTGCCCGATCTCGACACCACCACCAGCGCCCGCAACCGGTTCGCCGCCACCGTCCGGTTTGTCATGCCGGAGGGCCCGTTGGTGAGGGTCGGCCTCGACGCCGGGTTCGACCTCACGGCGCTCGTCACCCGGGCCGCCGCCGAGGAGCTCGCCATCCACCCCGGCACCCGGGTTTCCGTGGCGGTGAAGGTGCCGGCGATCCATCTGGTGCCACGGCGGGAATGTCCGGGCGCTGGAGCCATCGTCTGCAAGCTTCCGTAACCCCTTGCCCCGCTGGAGGTTCGCTCAGCGACGAATTCCCCGGCCGCGGATGCCAAACCGGGTCCCCTGGGGTAGATTTGAGGGTGGAAAAGAGCCTATTTTTCCCCAGGTCGAGCGGCGGTCGTTGTGACGTGAAGGGGCGGCTCGCAGCCCTTTTTCCCCGGTGCAGTGAGAATCCCATGCTCTCCATCCTCGGCCATTCCACCCCTTCGCGGGCGATGTGCGACCGGATCTCCCGCCGCCGCGCCATCCATATCGGGGCCCTCGGCGCCTTTGGCCTGTCGCTCCCCGATCTTGTCCGGGCGGAGACCGCCGGCCTGGTCCATCCCGGCGCCAAGTCGCGGAAGAGCGTGATCCTCGTCTGGATGCATGGCGGCCCGTCGCAGCTCGACACCTTCGACATGAAGCCCGACGCCCCGGCGGAATTCCGTGGCCCCTTTCAGCCGATCGGCACGAGCCTCCCCGGCCTCGACATCTGCGAGCTTCTCCCCGCGCACGCCAAGGTGATGGACAAGTGCACGGTGATCCGCAGCTTCTCCCACGGCAATGGCGACCACTGGGCTGCCGCCCACTGGATGCTCACCGGCCGCACCGGCGCCAACGGCAGCGATCGCAAGCCGCGCTATCCCTCGATGGGCGCCGTCGCCTCCCACCTCCTCGGCCCCAAGATCCCGGGGTCGCTGGCGGCGGTGAACATGAACGACGGCGGCTTCGGCTTCCACGGCGCCGCCTGGCTCGGCGTCAATCACAATCCCCTTCAATACGGCTCCTTCAGCTACGGCAACGAGGCGGGGAGCCTGCCGACGAGCGACGCCAAGAGCTTCGCCCTTACCGACGGGCTCTCGGAGCAGCGGCTCATCGATCGGGTGTCGCTCCGCGGCCAGCTCGACGACCTCAAGCGTCGCGTCGACCGGGAGCGGTCGTTCGACCAGATGGACAAGGCCGAGCAGCAGGCGATGGACTTGGTCCTTTCCGGCAAGGTCCGCAAGGCGTTCGACATCTCCCAGGAGCCGCAAGCCCTCCGCGATCGCTACGGCGCCGGCTGGGGGGAGCAGGCGCTCATGGCCCGCCGGCTCGTCGAGGCGGGGGTCCGCTATGTCTCGCTCAACACCGGCTATTTCGACGAC
>CANGIH010000404.1 GCA_947453875.1 Planctomycetaceae bacterium
ATCGAGGATGTCCTCGAGGAGTTGGCCACGCGGCTTGGCATGCATCGCGGCCAGATCAGGCCCGACGCGGGCGCCGATGCCCCCGGAGCGGTGGCATCCCGCGCAGTACCTCGAGAAGAGTTCCCTCCCCCGGTGCCGATCACCTGCTTCGGGGAGCGCGATTCCGACCGCTGCGACCACCGCCGCCCTGTCGGCACTGGCGGCGCCACCAAGGAGCATCTCGAGCCGCGATCGATCCGCTGGGGCGAGGAAGTCGCTCGCGAGGATCGCATGCCGCGTGTCGGGAGCGATGTCGCCTGGGCTCACCTCCCCCGCCTCGAGCGCCGCGAGAACGCGGGGGAGCCGATCGGCAAACCCTTCCGGCCGGAACAATGTCTCGAGCATCACCCGACGCACCGCCGGGGTGGCCGCCGGCCAGGCGGCAAGGATCCCATCGGCGACACGCACCGGGTCGCGACCGCGCAGGGAGCGGAGGATCGCCCCCCCATCGTCGATGCCAGTCGGCTCGGCCAGAAGGCCAACGAGAATTCCCGTCGCTTCAGGCGAAGCGTCGAGGGCGAGCAGTTCGATCGCGTCATCCCTGTCGCCGACGGCCTCCCTCCCGGCGACAGCCCGGCACTTCTCCATCCAATCGGCGATCGGCAGACCGCCGAACGAGTCGGGGAGGGGAAGTCCGCCCCCGGTGCGCCGTCCGCGCACCGATCCGGCCAGGAGGGCAAGCACCGCGTGTTCGTCGAGATCGACCGAAGCGACGATCCTGGAGAGTGCTTCTCCGTCCTCCGCGCGTCGGCCGCACGCTTCCGCCAGGCCGCGGAGGATCCGGCGGAGCCGGGTGTCGCCGGCCTCCGCTGTGGCAAGGAGTTGAACGATCCGTGGCGCGGCCTCCTCGGCGACGCAGAGCACGGCCCGATCGACCCACGGATCGGCAGGCTCGGTGGCAAGCACCTTGGCGAGCACCATGGCCCGCGCCGCTGGCTCGAGTGCCTCAGCGGCGAGCGCCACGTCGAAACGGACAGCGGGGTCGGACTTGCCCGCCAGCTCGGATGCCACGGCAACGCCATCGCCCGCGGTGCGGTCGAGCAGATCCCGCGCCGCCGTGCGGGCCGGGGGCATCCCTCGCGGGGTCGTGTCCGAGTCTTCGGCGCGGGGCCGCTCCGCCCCGCGCCCTCGAGGCCGTACCCGCCAGATCCGCCCACGGTCCTTCCCTTCGTCCCACTCGACGCCGCCGCGCAGTTCTGCCTTCACGAAATCGGGATGCTCGACCCAGCGTCGATAAAAATCGCAGATCCAAAGGGCGCCGTCAGGACCGGTCGCCGTGAAGACCGGCCGGAACCAGGGATCGCGCGAGGCGAGAAATTCGCAGGCCTCCTCGCCGGCGGGGCGCCGGGCCTCGAACGACACGCCCCGGGGCACCAGTTCGCGCCGGTGGACGATGTTGAGCAGCGGCTCGCAGACATACGCGCAGCCGCCGGGAGCGAGCAGGGCGCCCGAATCGATCGACAGACCGCAACTGGCATTGAAGGCGTCGGTCGGTTCGCGGTTGAACGTCGTCGGTGTGCCGCTGATCGGGAAGAGTCGGTTCTGCTGCACCGGATCCTCGAGGACCTCCATGTCGGATGGCGGCCCAGCGAGGGGGTGGCGGTTCGCGACGTCGAGCGGGAAGACGACATGCCGGATCGGCGCGGTGTTCCAGTTGCTGAAGCGATTTCCCTGCGCATCGAACGCCAGACCAAATTGGGAAAAACCCGCCACCGCCTCGACCTCACCGGTGTCGGGCCGGAAGCGGAGGTCGTGGCGGTCGATCGACACTGCGGGGGCCCCTGGGCGCTTTGGCGATGTGATCGACCCGCCACTGCGGCCGTTGGCGGCATACACCCATCCGTCGGGACCGGAACAGAGGCCGTTGACACGCAACTGCTGGTTGCCGGCGTTGAATCCGGTGAGGATCACCTCCCTCGTCTCGGCCGCACCGTCGCCGTCCCGGTCGGCGAGGTGGACAATGTCGGGGGCCGCAGTGACTAGGAGGCCGCCGTTCCAGGCCATCAACCCGTTGGGGAAAGGGAGTCCCGCGGCGAAGATCGTTCGCGTGTCGATCGTCCCGTCCCCGTCGGTGTCGGTGAGCGTGACGATCCGTCCGCCGCCATCCCCGTTGGGATAGTCGCTCATCTCGGCGACGAACAGCCGCCCGTCTGAGGCCCAGCAGATCGCCACCGGATCGAACACGAGCGGCTCGGCGGCGACAAGCTCGACAACATGCCCTGGCACGACTTCGAAGCAGGCCTGCGACTCCCCGGGGGAGAGGGGCCCCGGTGCTTCCGTGGAGTCTCCCAGGCATGAACGGAGGGCCACCATCAGCACGAGCCAGGAGAGCAGGAGGGCGGTCTTGTGGTTCATCGGGCCGATGCTCCTGCGCCGCTGCCGGACGCATGCAGCCGTTGGAGTTGGTCGAGCGCCGTCGCCACCATCCGCTCGCCGGTGCCCGGCTCGCAGTAGCTGTGATGGCCGGTCCAAGTCTGGTAACCGCCGAGTTCGTGCCCCCTCGAATCGGGCACGTAGCCGACCCAGTCGTTGGAGAGCTCCGAGATGAAGGTGTGGCGGAAAGGGCTCTGACGCTTGATCTCCTGACCGAGGACGGTGAAAAACTCCGCCGGCACGCCGACGATCGCCACGTCGCCGATGACGAGCGTCTGGATCGAGGTGGTCCGCGTCTCTCCCTGATGGGGAGCGATCTCAGCCCGCTGTGTGCGGAAGACCAGCGCGATGGACTCGGCCGCCTCCTCGCTCCCCACCCGCTTGCTGCAGTAGCGCTTCACCGCCTCCTCTTCGGCCGATTCATCGAAGGCACGGACGCGGAACTCAAAAGGCTCCTTGATCGCCCCCAATCGCGTCACTTCTCGGGGCGTGGCGGCGTCGCGGGCCCGGTTCACGGCGGACTTGATCCGGATCACCATCTCCGCAGGGGGGACGGTGAGATTGTGGGTCGAGCCGGAAGCGCCCTGGAGGAAGACGTGATGCCCCCCCTGCTCCGCTTCGAGCTCCTGCGCGGCGAGTCCATAAAACGCCGGCGAACGTTTCCCCCCCTCCCGGGCACCGATGCAATGGGTCGAATGATTGAAGAGTGTCGCCACCGGTTTTCCGGTGGCGGCGTCCTCGAACGCCAGGACGGGGAGTTCCGGATCGAAGGGGCCGGTAGGGCGGACCGCGTCATCGCGATCGCCGATCCAGAAGATCGTGCCGTCGCCGAGGAGGATGCGGCTGTTCTGGCCGACACTCGATTCCTCGCCGAGCCGGTAGCGCAGTCGGCAATCGGGG
>CANGIH010000405.1 GCA_947453875.1 Planctomycetaceae bacterium
CGTTCGGGATTGGCGGCCTTCTCCCACAGGTCGACGAGGTTGTAGAGGGCCTCGGCGTGGCTGTCGGGAACACCGTTGTAGACCAGGTCGACGGTCAGAAAGGAGACCAGCGCGTCCTGCTCACGGCCGGCGATGCCGCGCAACGCCGACCCGAGTGCGTTGTAGGCCCCGGCGAGCACCGCAGAATCCTCGGGATTCGCCTGCTGAATGACCGTCTGGACGAGTTTCACCGCGTCATCGGCTTTACCGAGTTGGGCCAGACAGCGGGCCATTCCGAGTTCCGCTGTTCGCTTCTGGCCGGCGCTCGATTCGTCCGCGGCATCGATCTTGAGTGCGGCCTCGAATTCCTTGAGGGCGTCGGCGAACTTCTCCTGATCAAGGAGCATTTTCGCCCGCGCTGAAGCGGCCCGCACCTTGAACGCCGGCGGCCCCTTGGCCAGTTGGGCATACGAGGTGAGCGCGTTGTCGGGCCGGCCGGCCCGGGCGAGGAGGTCGCCGAGCAGTTCCTGCATGTCGTAGTAGTGGTGGCTCTCCGGATGCTTGGCGGTGAAGTCCGCCACGAGTTTCCCCGCCTCGCGTGGATCGGCACCGGCCGCCAGGGCCGCCCGGGCGGTGGCGGCAGCCTTCACGTAATCGACCTCGTCGAGCAGGATTTGCTCCGCTCCATCGAGATCAGCCGGCACGATCTTCCCCACCTCCTCAAGCGCGTCTGCCGGACGGCCACGGAGGAGCATCGTCCGGGCCGCCTTGAGCTCCTGGGGCTCTCCGCCGAACTGCACCTCGCGGATCTGATCGATCGGGATCCTCTTGGTGTCGCCGTTTCGATCCTCGACCTGCACCTCATTGGTGTCGCTGGTCACCACGCGGCCGGTGACGGCCCCGGAGGTGGTCACCACGCGATCGGCGGTCTGGGCCGATGCGTTCCCGGCGAACGCGATCGCGAGCATGACCAACAGCACCTGATGCAGCATGCGGGCCGTCACGGAATCATTCCTCGATGGGGCGGATGTTCGGGAGATTGGGTCGGAAGGGGTCATGATGCAGCCGTCGCGGTCGCTTCATCGAGCTCGACGAGACCCCGCGGGGCCGCCTCGCCACGTTCCTTCTGGATCTGTTTGAGCAGTGTGTCGAATTGGGACCGGAACGACTCTCCACCGAGATCGGGATAGAGGCGGTAGGTGATGGCGACGTCGTTGAGCGCCATCTGGAGGAGCTTGGCCCGATCCTGCCCCGGCTTTGCCAGGAGTGCGAGGCGACAGCGGACGACGTTGAGCCTGGCGTTGAAGAACTTCGTTCGGGCATCGATCGCCTTCGGGTCGGCGGCTTGCCGTGCCAGACGGTTGGCGATCCCGCCCCAGCCCCATGCCACGCCTCCACCGGCCTTCCGGCCGGCGATCGCCTCACGCAGATATCTCGTGCCCGCGGTGGCGTCGGTCGCCCCCTCGCCGGCGGCGTGGAGGATCTCCGCCGCCTGCACCTGTGCATCGAGCGAGTTTTGGCGTTTCGGATCGGAGAGGATCCAGTCGATATGCCCGAGGGCCTCGTCCCAGCGGCCGAGCTCCCGGTAGACACTCGCCAGCTTGAGCCGGATCGACGGGACGAATTTCACGATCTCATCCCCGTTGGTCGCCTCGCCGGCCCGCTTCAGCAGCCCCTCATAGACTTCTGCCGCCCGGGCGAGGTAGGCCGATGCCTTCGCTTTTGGAACGACCGCTCCGGCGCCTCCTCCCGCCCCGGGCGTTCCTCCCGACCCGAGGGAGAGGTAGGTGGTGGCCACCCACATCTGCGAGGCCGTCTTCGGATCGCGTTTTGCGACCCCCTCGAGAAACTTCTCGAACCCCGCCAGGATCGCGCTGGCCGCTGCCTGGGCATCGGGTGTCCCTTGGCGGTCACCTGAAGCGAGGGCTTCAAGCTGGCCCTGCAGGTCGCGGCCCATCGAGAGGTACATGTTCGTCAGCCGCGCCGAGGCCTCCGGCCCGGTCCCAGCCACCGACTCCAGTTTGTCCATCGCCTGCTGGGCCTTGTCGAGCTGCTGCGATTGGATGAAGAACCGCAGGGCCACCGTGGCGGCATTTTCGGCAAGCGCACCGGACGCATAGGCCGGGTCGTTCGCATTGAGCACCGACCAGCCGCCCCAGCCGGGCTGCTCGAGGAGTTTCGTGGCGAGGCTGTCGTCGCCGTCCTCCATCGCCATCTGGCACCTCGCCAGCCCGCCAGCCACGGCCACGGGGAGCACCGGCGTCCCTGCCGGGACACCGGCGAGCCCGGCGTCGAGCGCCGCGGATGCCTGGCGTCTCCAGCCGACGAGGACCTGCGCTTCAGGACGGACGTCATCCGGCAACCGACGACGCTCGAGAATCTCCTTCCACAAAGCCCCTCCCGAACGGAGGAGCACCTCCCAGCCCTTGGCTGCGTCCTTCGGCACGTCGGCGATGATCCTCGACAGACGTTCGACGTCGTGGGACTCGGAAGCGGCAGCGACGGCGATCTGCGACGCTTCGGCGCTCTCCGGCTCCTTCGGCCAGGTGCGCATGATGAGGGTGGCCACATCGGCACATCGTGTCTTCGCCGCGGCGCGCCATGCGGCAGGCCCCTCCTTTCCGAGTTGCTGCCAACTCGCCATCGCGATCTTCGCCGCCTGCCTCGCCCCCTTGGCACTCGGGTAGCGTTCGGCGAGGAGCGTGCCGAGTGTGGCGGCGTCGTAGAGGCGGCGGGCGTCGTAGAGGAGATAGGTGAGCAGGGATCGGGCACGATTGAGATCGTCGGCCGCGACACCATCACCGCGCGAGAGCGCACGGCGGAGAGCCTCGATCGCCCGGGAACGCTCGGCGACTGCCGCGTCCTGCGCCCCCTTGGCCTCCTCTTCCTTTCCGGCAGCCGCAGCGGCTTTCGCCTCCACCTGCTTCTCCTGCATCGCCGTCACGGCTCCGGCGGCGATGTCGAATGCCGCGGCGAACGACGCGGCCGGATCATCGTCATCGTCGGGCACCGCCCGACCGAGCTTCTCGAGAAGCGCCCGCGACTCGCGGGCAAAATCCCTGTTTTGGCGGGCGACGTCTGTGGCGAGCTTCTTCGCGTCGCGCAGCATCGTAGGCCGCTTCCCCTTCTGGTCAGCCGGCAACACCTCCGCCTTCTCCGCCAGAAGCACCGCCGAGCGGTACTTCATCCCCAACCAGTCGGTATCGAGTCGGTCGGCAGGGACATTGGCCAAGGCGAGTCGCTGGAGCCGATCGTCGTACTGCTCGTAGTTCTTTTCCTCGAGCCAGCACTCGAGCGATGCGTTGACCGCCTTGGCCCGCAGCGACGGGA
>CANGIH010000406.1 GCA_947453875.1 Planctomycetaceae bacterium
GTTGGAAGCCGAGACGTCGAGCGAAAAGCCGTCGATCCTCGCCCGGCGGACGCTCGCCTCGACGTTCGATGCGGCGAGAATCAGCGAGACGGCACCGGACAGCCCCGCCGAGACCTTCTCCTGGCCGGCTGCGGTGCGGATGGCGTACGCGCCGGAATTCGCCAGAATGGTCGTCGTGTTGGCCGCCGCGACGGTGAGCTTGGCCGCGGCCGCCGCCGTCATCGGTCCGGTGTGATCGACCGTGGCGATGACCGTGTCATCAACGCTGCTGATCGCCACCGCCCCGGAGGCCCCGATGCCGACACGATCGACGGTGAGCCGGCTCGCCATCCAGGCGGCCCGGATGTCGTCGTCGAACTTCGACTCCGCCGCGAAGGCGTTCTCCGCCGACTTCTTGGCTCCCGCCACCGCCGTGGGCGCGATCACTCCTCCTGCCGAGGCATCGACCACTACGTCGCCCGCGGTGACGATCCCGATCGGTCCTGCCAACGCGTCCGCCCCCTTCGCTCCGATCCGGGCGGTGACGTTGCGGTCGACCAGCGCAAGCGCCGTCGAGACCCCGACGCCGATCTCCGCCCCCTTGTTGATGCTGCCGGCGACGGGCAGGAGATAGCTGTGGTCACCTGCCGCCACCTTGATCCTGCCGCTGGTGCCGTCGCGGCGGCGGATCACCGCACCGCTGGCCGGGGCCTCGATCGCTGCCTCCACGGTCTGGCCCTTGTCGTGGCTGTCGATCACCGAAGCCGCCCCGGAGATCCCCCAGCCGGTGGCGTCGACACCGCTTTTGACCCACATCAACAGCGCGCCCCAATGCACCGCCTCCACGGACAGCCCGCCGGCACCGAAAGTGATCATCGTCGGGGCGCTCGCCACCACGCTCGCCTTGGCCGCCGCGGCCTGGGCCCGCTCCTCGCTGCCAAGGCTGTTCGTGCCACCGATCACGGCCCGTGTCGTGTCGCTGAAAGTGAAGACGCTGACACTGAATCCGGCCCCCGAATTCACGTTCTTCAACTCGCTCTTCACTGGCGGAATGAGTCCCGGCACGGGCCCCGAGATCTGCATCATGGCGCTGGTGGCATGGACCGAGACCGGCTGCGTCACCCCGGCAGGCAACGACGAATCCTGGTTGATCAGGACACCATCCTCGACGATCGCTTCGCAGGTGTTGTCGACCCAGAACAGTTGCAGGGCTCCGGCGAGCGCCTTGGCGACGACGGCATCACCGAACTTCGGGCCCTTCGGGTCGAGGAAGTTCTTCTGCTCCCCCTTCACCGTCGCCTCGGTCTCGTGGAAACCGTCGCGCACCCCCCAAAGCCTGAGCGGTAGGGCGACAGATCCGGTGAGGCTGCCGAGGATCCGCTGGGCATCACCGCTTACGAATCCCTGCCACATCGGATCGGAGAATTCGGGGAGGATTCCGGCCGCCGTGCCGTCGATGACCCGGTTCAAGAACGGATACTCCGCCCCGGCGTTGATCGACACTCCCGTGCCCCCGGTGAGCCTGGCATTGGACCGCACGACCGTCTGGCAGACGGTGTCGATCCAGGCGAGGTTGATTGCCAGCGCCACTCCGGCCGTGGCGGCCTGGGACTTGGACACGTCGGCCTGCACCTCGGTGCGGAACTTCTCGACCACACTCGAGTCGACGACGAGAGTCCCCGGCGTGATGAGATTCGCCTGGTCACCGATGATCGTCCGCACCGTCCGCGTCCCGGAAACATAGGAGAACGCTGCCGACAGCCCGAACATGCTCGACACGCTCGCGGCGCCGCCCCCCCCAGCCTGCTGACCACCGACATTGTTGTTGACGGCCTGGTTCGCGGCTTCCTTGTAGCCCTTGTTCAGAAAGGCCCCACCACCCGACAGGAGCGTCGCAAGCAGGTACTTCGGCCCCACCGAGAGCGCCATGTCGCCCCGCATCCGGTCGCGGAACGAGGGCTGGTTGCCATTTTTCGCCGCCGAGAGCCCGTCGTCGCGGGCGACAAGGTTGGTGGTGATCGAGATCGTCCCGGCGACCGCCGGCGTGAAGGAATGGGCCCTGCCGATCATCAACTCCGCCTTCGGCTCACCGAACTCGATCACTGTCTTGAGTGGCACAAGCACCGATGGTTCGGCGAGCGCCGCCCCGCGCGACGTGGCGAATCCGACGACGACCGTACCGGGCCGGATCTGGTCGATGGCGGGCCGGACGACGGCGTAATAGGTGCGTCCGTCGAGGAGGCCGAGCGGATCGGCGCCGTAGGCATCGCGGAAGACGATTGGATCCCCGTTGGAAAGAGACTGCAGCCGCACGTCGACGAGCCAGGGACTGGCCGCGGTGCCGGCACCGAACCGGCAAGTCGCCTGCACGCCGCTCAGCGACCCGAGCGCCGACGCCACGGCAGCGGCGGTCGCCGAGGCGGAGATCGGACCGGTCGTCGCCGTCCCCGCAGCGGTATCGATCGAGAGCGTGAAATTCCCTTTGGCCGCACTGGTGGAGATCGCTCGCAGCCCCTCTTGCGAGTATTCACCCCACATCCCGCCCCCCACGAGCGATTCCTGGTCGAACGTCAGGCCGGTCAGGCCGCTGCCCCGGAGCAACCAGGGATCGGAGAGCGTGCCCCTGCCGGCAGCGGAGGTGACCGCGATCCCGACGAGCCCGAGGGCGTTGACGGCAGCGGCCACTTGGGCCGCCGAGGCATTTGATGGAATCGGTGTGGTGGAGATTTCCGTGCCGCTGGTCGATCGGAGAAGGAACGTTCCCCCGGTCGCATCGGTGCGGAGGATGATCGAGCCGGCGGGTATGTCGGTGATCGTCACCGTGCCCCCGACGAGCCCGAACACGTCGGCGACCGGGCGGCTCGCTGCCGGCAGCGTGAGGGCGACGAGACCGGAATCGGTATCGATCGCCTCGATCGGCAGGTGCGTGCCGGCAGGGGTCTCGATCGATTGCGACTGGTCGTACACGATTCCAGGGGCGTCGACCGCCGGGCGGAGCTCGTAGAGATACTGGGGCAGCGTGGCGTCGAAGTCGGGGTTACTGCGCGCATATGCCCGATAGATGGCTCCATCGACGAGGCCAACGATCGGCTTGCCGGACACGGCACGGTAGGTGACGGCCGTGCCATCGGCGATCCCCGGATCCCCCTCGAACACGAGCAGGGCATTCCCCTCGACGGAGGCGATGTCGACCGTCATCGTCGTGGGTGGATCCCCCTCCTTCGCCGCAGGCACATCGAAGGAGAGCGTGGGGTTCGCTTCCTGCACCGCCGGATCGGCGGCACGGGCCTGGTCCACGGACTCCGCCAGTTGAAGGA
>CANGIH010000407.1 GCA_947453875.1 Planctomycetaceae bacterium
ATCCTCGGCTACAACGTCGTCGCCGGTGGCGGGATGGGCGTGACGCCGAGCGCCGCCAAGACCTTCCCGGCCCTGGCCAAGCGACTGGGCTTCGTGCCGCCGGAGGATGTCCTCGGCATCGCCGAGGCGATCGTCAAGGTGCAGCGCGACTTCGGCAACCGCGCCGACCGCAAGACAGCGCGGCTGAAGTACACGATCCACACCATGGGCTTGGAGGCTTTCCGGGCGAAGGTGGAGGAATACTTCGGCAAGCCGCTCGCCCCCTGCCATCCTGCCGACGTCCACGGCTTCGACGACCACATCGGCTGGTTCGAGCAGGGGGATGGAAAATACTTCTACGGGTTCAACGTCGAGAACGGCCGGATCCTCGACCGCGACGGTTTTCAGCTCAAGACCGCGATCCGAAAAATCCTCCGCGAGTTGTCGCCTGGGGTGCGGATCACGGCCCACCAGAGCCTCCTGTTCACCGATCTTGCGGCCAGCGACCGCGACCGGATCGCCGAGATTCTCCATGCCCATGGCGTGAAGACCTCTGAGGAGATCTCGACGCTCCGCCGCTGGAGCATGGCTTGCGTCGCCCTTCCCACCTGCAGCCTCGCGGTCGCCGAGAGCGAGCGAGTGCTGCCGGGGCTCATCGACAGCCTCGAGCCGGAGGTGGCGAAGCTCGGGCTTTCGAGCGACGCCTTCACCGTCCGCATGACCGGCTGCCCCAACGCCTGTGCCCGCCCCTACAACTCCGACATCGGGATCGTCGGGCGGACGGCGGGGAAGTACACCCTCTTCCTCGGCGGCCGGCTCCTGGGGGACCGGCTCAACGAGCAATACAAGGATGTTGTTCCCTTCGAGGATCTTGCCAAGGAGATCACCGCCGTCCTCGCCTGCTACAAGGCGGAGCGAAAGACGGCCGAGACCCTCGGCGACTTCTGCCACCGCAAGGGGATCGAGGGGGTGCGCACCTGGGCCAACGAGTGGCTCGCCGGCGCCCGCGGCCACGGCTGATCGTCGCGGGGAGGGAACGGTCAGTTCGACCCTCTTCCCGATTCGGCGTGCTCATTGGGGGGACGCTCCGAGGGGGCTTTCGCCATCGGCGAATCGGACGGATCGCTGATTCTCAGGCCGCGCCGGACGCTCCCACCTCAGCGGGCGAAGGCCTCGGGCTGCTCGAGCACGAACATGTGGCCGTGGTCGCTCGTCACGATCACGGCCGTGTCGTCCCAGCCGCCGTGCCCCTCGATCCAGCCCGTGATCGCCCGGAAGGCGTCGTCGCCGCTCTTCACCGCGCCGATTGCCGAATCGATGTCGTTGCCATGGCTCGCCCAGTCGACATCCCCTGCCTCCACCATCAGCCAGAAGGGTTTGTGCTTCGCGGCAAGGACGTCGAGTGCCGCCACCGCCATCGCGGCAAGCGTCGGATTCTCGTCGATGTCGGCCGGCGTGTAGTGGATCGGCTGGCTGTACTTCAGCCCAAGCCCCGATTGTTCGCCGAACGCGAACAGGGTCTTGCGGGCCTCGTCGGAGACGATCACCGGGTCGTAGCCGCCGTCGGCCGTGGCGAAGGGGAGATTGCCTTCGCGGGTTCCGAACCAGCCGAAGAGGCGACGATCGTTCTCGATCGCGTCGCGGGCCCCTTCTGCGAGCACCTCCGCTCCGTTGCGCCCCGGTGTCCGCACGGCAATCTGATACCGGCCGCCGCCGGCGGCGTCGATCTCTCGGAGCGTCGACACGGCGGCGTATTTGAGCGGTGGCTCGTAGTTGGACCCCTGGTCGTCACGGTCGTCCGGGTCGCCGACGCCGAAACCGCAGCCGATGACGACGTCGAGCCCCGGCAGCGGCTCGCCGCGGTGTGACACCGAGCGGACGCCCACCATGTCGCGGGTGATGTCCTGATAGTCGTCGCGGCTGACATTGTTGGCGTAGGCACAGGCCGGCGTGGCGTGGGGGATCGGCACGCTTGTCACCGCCCCGACGGCCCAACCCTGCTTCTGGAGCGTGCGCGAGATCGGCTCGAGCTGCTCCCCGGCGGGATCGATATTGATCGCATCGTTGTAGGTCTTGCGGCCCGAGCAGAAGGCGGTGGCTGATGCGGCCGAATCGCAGACCGCATGGGGCCGGTAGCGATCGCGGCCGATCAGATACGTGGGCTGGGCACGTGGATCCCACGGCGTCGCCCCCCCCAGCCCCGCGTCGTAGCCCCCGGTCTTCTCGCCGCCGGGGTTTTTGAGCGCCTGGGCATCGACGTCGATCTTCGTGCCATCGTTGGCGGGGCTCGTGCAGCAGAAACCGAAGTCGGTCGGAACGCCCGAGTAATCCTGGAAGGAGAGCCCGGTGCCACGGCCAGACTCGTAGGCCACCTTCCCCGAGAGCGCAATCGCGGCGGTGCGCGTCGTCGTCCAGTCCATCCCGTCGAAGACCATGAGGATGATCCGCCGCTTGCCGGCGGCGGCGGCGGCGGCCTGGAGGGCATGGACATCGGTCTGGTCGAAGTACGCGGCTTCGGGATTGAGCGTCTCCTCGGGGAGACGGCCATAGATCGCCCTGAGCCGCTCCTCGCTGCGGTAAGCGCTGTTGACCCCCGACACGCTTTCGAGGTTCAGGCCGAAGGTGTAGACAGGCACAAGGCGATTGGAGTGGTTCGACCAGGCGATGTAGCGACCCGGCTGATCACCCCAGTGCCCCCAGGGGGCGGCGCCCGAGTGGGTCGCTTCCCACTGCATCCTTGCGAAGCGATCGGTGGGCCGAGCGGCCACCGCCGGTGTCGGATTCGCGGCGGGGGGCTCGGCGGCGCGGGAGTCGGTCGCGGTGATCCCCCCCGCGACCTGGAGCAGGACGATGAGGAAGAGACGAAGATGCGGGCGCATGACACCTTCCCGGGGGCGACTATCGCACATGGCTCGAGCCAAGGCCTCCGACGATCGTATCAGCCGCTGATGAGCGGCTGACGAGCGCCTCCCTGCATCGGTCTGGAGGCGCCTGCCGTCAGGCGGGCACGTCGTCCCATACCGGGCACCAGAGCGGCAGCCGCGGGAAGAGCACCCCGGCGAGCTTCTGGGCCATCTGGGTGGAGGTCTCCATCGTGCCTCGGGCCACCGCCTCGACCGGGTCGCACTGGCCGAGGAGCAACCGGGCCAGTTCGTCGTCGGCCAGCCGCAGGTAGCTGCGGCCGACACGGCCGGGATGCACCGAGGCTTTGCCATCGGCCACGATCACCGAACCGCGGAAGCAGGGGGAATCGATCCCCAGTTCCACCGTCTCGCGGATGCCGGCGGCTGCCACGCGGGCGACCGTCGCA
>CANGIH010000408.1 GCA_947453875.1 Planctomycetaceae bacterium
CGGCACAACTGACGGAGCCCACGACTTTCTCGGGAGCCTCGAGCGGTGTTCGACATTCCTGTACCGGAAGCCCTGACGGATTCCACCCATGGCCGACGACAACAACCGGGGTCTTCCCGCCGACGATATGGCGGAGTTTCTCGGCATGTACATCGATGAAACGGGCGAGCAGTGCGACATGTTCGTGCAGGCTCTTCTCGCCCTAGAGTCAGACCCCCACAATGCAGGCCGGCTGGCGGAGTCGTTTCGGCTCATCCATTCGATCAAGGGTGCCGCGGCGCTGCTGGGGTTCGACAAGATCACCGCCTTGGCCCACCACCTCGAGAGCCACTTCGAACGACTGCGGTCCGGCACGGCTGTCCTCGACGGGCCCACGATAGAAATCGCCCTTCGCTGCATCGACTATTTCCGCGACTCCAATGAGCGATTGCGGACGGGCCAGCCGTTGGAACCCTCCAACGACCTGCTGGAGACCGTCAAGCGGATCGGGGAGTCACACCCGCCCACACTCCCAAGGCCGAGCGCTTCCCCTGCGCCGCCGCTTGCCGTTTCTCCAGCCTCGCCCCCGCTTGCCGAGCCCGTGGCGACTCCCACAGGCACCACTTCCCCCGCGCCGGGGCCAGGGCTTTCCTCGGCGGGTGAACGTCTGCGGCGGCTGCGCGTACGGTTTGCCGCGGGTCTGCCCATGGCAGATATCAAAGCCGAATTGGTGCTCACCCGACTCGGCACGATCGGGAAGGTCATCGAGGTCATTCCCCCACAGGCCGAGTTCGCAAGCCGCGCCGAGCTTCGCAAGGTGGAGTTCGTCCTCATGACAGGGGCCGATGGCGCGGCCATCATGATTGCCGCCGATGTCGATGGCGTCGAGCGGGTTGAACTCGATGTCGAGCCGCCGGCAGAACAGCCAACGGCTGCCCCAACCGATGGCACTGCTGCTGTGGAGACGATGCGAGTGGGCGTCGACCGACTCGATGTTCTGCTCAACCTCGCGGGGGAACTGATCGTCAGCCGGGCCCGGTTTGTGCAACTCGTCGCCGACATGGCCCCACTCTTCAGGAAGGCCTCGGTCGGAGGGCGATCGGGCGATGCAGTCTATTCACTCCGCGAGGCAGTGGAGACGATCGTGCAGTCCGCCACCGGTCCGGTCGAGCGGGCCGCGGCGACCTGCGATGTGCAGCTCGAGAAGATCGAGGAACAGGGACGCCTGTGGGACGAGGGGCACCGTCGGTATGCCGAGCTGGTCGAGTCGGTCGATCAACTCACCCGCGTGGCAGACAGCCTCCAACGCGGCGTGTTGAGCACGCGGATGGTCCCCGTCGGCCCGTTGTTCAACCGGTTCAAGCGTTCCGTGCGTGATATCGCCGGTGAACTCGGCAAAAGCGTGACGCTCGAACTCTCGGGTGAGAAGACCGAACTCGACAAGCGCATGATCGACGAACTGGGCGACCCGTTGGTTCATCTGGTGCGCAATGCCATCGACCACGGCATCGAACCGGCCGACGTGCGACTCCGCCGGGGCAAGCCCGAGACGGCCACGGTGAGTCTGGCAGCCGCCCATCGCGGCAACAGCGTGATCATCACGATCAGCGATGATGGCGGCGGCATCGATGTCGACCGCATCCGCGAACGGGCCGTTTCCCGCGGGCTGATCGCCGCGGATCAGGCGGCCGGATTGAGCCCAAAGGAATTGATCGCCTTCATCTGGAAGCCAGGTTTCAGCACTGCCCAGGCAGTCTCGAATATCTCTGGCCGCGGTGTTGGCATGGATATCGTCCGCACGAAGATCGAGTCACTGAATGGATCGATTGACGTTGAATCGACGCCTGGAAAAGGCAGCGCGTTCATCATCCGCCTACCCCTGACGCTCGCCATCGCCCGCTGCATGCTCTTCCGCATGGAACAGGCGGTCTTCGCCGTACCGGTGGAAAACGTCCGCGAGATCATTTCGGTCGCCGAAGAGAATATCCTCTCGCTCGGTGGCCGCCGGGTCTGCGACATCCGAGGCGAATTCCTCCCCTTGGTGAACATGGATCAGGTCTTCACCTGGTCCAGCGGAGACATGGCCGACGCCGAGCCCGCCGCTGTACTCGTGCTGCATTCGGGATCACGGGCGATTGCCGCCGGAGTGACGAGCCTGCTCGGCACACAGGATCTCGTGGTGAAATCGCTCGACGAGAATTTCCAGCGCATTCGTGGGCTCGGCGGCGCGAGTATCTTGGGCGACGGCGAGGTCTGCCTGATGCTCGATGTCTCGGCGGTGATCGAGATCATCATGCGGGCGCGGAGCACAGGGGAGGTTCTCGCATGACGGGACGCAGCCACGCCATTCTGACCGAAGCCTTCCACCGCGGTGCTGAAGATGGATCCGCCGCACTGGCGAAGTGGCTCGGCCGTCCGGTGACCCTCTCTGTCGATCGGCTGGAAACGCTCCCGATCGCGTCCGCCGCTGCCGTGCTCGGATCGGGAGACGAGCCGGTCTGCAGCTGCGCCATGGGAATCAGCGGAGCGGTGGGCGGGCTACTCCTGTTGGCTGCGGAGGATGCCGCCGCTCTGTCGCTCGCCGACACACTCCTGGAGCGGCCCGTGGGAACGTCCACGGAGTGGGGCGAACTCGAGCGTTCCGCCGTCATCGAGACGGCCAACATCGTCGGCTGCGCTTATCTCAACGCGCTCTGTGCCATCCTCACGCCGGAGAATGACGACGGCATCCTTCCCTCACCCCCCGTGTTCCAGCGCGATTTCCCTGCAGCTGTGATGGAGGCGGTGCTCATGCAACAGCCGCTCTTGGGCGATACCGTCCTCCTAGCCAATAGTGAATTCCGCATCTCGAGCACGTTGTTCCGCTGCCGACTCATCTTCGTGCCAGACACCGCAGGGCTTCAAGCAGACGCTCACCAGCCCGCCGATCCGGAACCGCGTCCGTGACGACACCAGCAAAGCCATCGCCAACCGAACCGATCGCGATTGGCCAGATTGGCGTCGCCAGCGGCGAAGGCGTCCTACGGACCTTTGTCGGCTCCTGCGTTGCGCTGGTGCTCTACTCCAAACGCCATAGGGCCGCGGGTGTGGCCCACGTGATGCTGCCCGCCTCCGAGGGCCGCATTGCCGCTCCGGGCAAATACGCCGACACCGCCGTGGCCGAAACCCTCCGGCTCCTGACTGCCCTCGTGGGTGACACCGACCTCGCTTGCACAGCAAAGCTCATCGGCGGCGCGACGATGTTCACCTTCCAGTCAGGCACGCCCATCGGAGACCAGAATGTCCTGGCGCTCGAGACCATTCTC
>CANGIH010000409.1 GCA_947453875.1 Planctomycetaceae bacterium
GCTTCGTCCATGATGCTGGATTGGTAAGACCCCGGACCGACCGGCAGAGGATCGCCCAGTCCGTAGGGGTGCCCCCAGTTCACGGCGGCGGGATTCGTTCCGCTCCCGTTCGGATCTGCGAAATAGATGGCGGAAGTCAGGTCATCATACCCGGCAGCGGCGACCATGTGATATGACCGCGACCACCACCAGTCCGGGTTGCTCGCTCCTGGATTGACGAGATTCAGCACCGCGGAATGGCCCAGCGCCAGTTGGCTGGCATACGCTGAATACATCGATGGGTAGGGGGTCTGATCGCCGTTGCACAGCACGGTTGCGAGTTGCGCATCCCACGTAAACCGATCGATCCTCACTTGGCCGGCTCCCACCGTCGCGTCGATGAACCCTGCGGCGCCCAGTCGAGTGACCCCCCCGAAACCCCAAGCCTTGATCGCAAAGTCACTGATCGCGTAGTCCATGCGCTCCAGCCACGTTTGATCTCCTCCGTGGTCGAAGAGTCCCGTGACCCCTTGCTTGTCGAGCCGGTAGAAGACGTCGGTGAAGGCCGTGATGGAGCACCAACCCCCGTTCCGCTCCCATTGGATCCCGGGCCCACCGTCGTCTGTCGGCGTGAGCGTTGAGTAACTCGGAGCGATCGGATCGGAATACCCAGTAAACAGCGCCGGCCTGCCAAATGGCGAGGAAGCATCAGTCCCGGAAAGTTGATGCTGGTAGAAGTCGGGAAGGTCGGACAGGAGAACCGGAGCGGCGACTCCGGAAGCGGCGAAGCTGTGGCATGCCAGGCACACCAGAAGGGAGAGGCGGTAACGAATTCGGATGAGGATCATCGTGCGTGCTCCGACCGGCTTGCAAACACCACCTATCGCGACGATGCACGATTCCGGGGATCACGATATCCCACGGGCAGCGCTTTCGCACGATGGACCGGGATTACCCAGATCCCCAACTCCGACCTGGCTACCTTCAACGGGTTCACTGTTGGGGCGGGAAAGGGAGAGGTGCAACGTCGGAATTTCCCGGATACGGAGGATGACATCTACCGGTTCAGGGAGATAGAGAGGCATGTCCTGGAAAAATGACGCCATCGATGGCCCCCACGCCATCTGCCGACGCTGGTTGCCCGCCACGCCGTTTCAGGTTCGGCCGCTCTCCGGCGGGGGGTTCAGTGGGAGCCCGGTGTGGCGTGTCGACGTCCTCGACGGGGCGGGCCAAGCCGCGGGGCGATATGTCCTCAAGGGATTGGCCGCCGGGTGGCCGCTCGAGCGCGGCGTGGCCATCCATCGGCTCGTCGCCACGCTGCGGGAAGCAGGTATCGATGCGGTGCCGCCGCAGCTGAAGCTCGCTCCGCCGGGTGAAGGCACGATCGTCGCCGATGGAGAAGGACGCCTCTGGGAATTGACCGAATGGCGGCCGGGCGCACCGATCGCCGCTCCTTCGACGCGGCAGGCGACCGCGGCGCTTCAGACGCTCGCACGAATCCACGTCGCCGTCAGCAGAGCGGATGGCGGCCGGGAGAAGCTCGTCGGTCCTGCTCCGGCATGGGGCAGAAGGGTCGAGGCGATTCAGGCTGTCCTCACACGCGGGTGGGACGATCCTCCGCGATCGTCCCCGGAGTGGTCTCCCCTGCAGGCGGCGGTCGCCGGGCGCAAGCGGGCCGCCGCAGCGATCCTCCGTGACCGCGGTGGACTCCCGTCGCTGTCGCGTTTGGCATCGCTGTCGCCTCCCCCCGTGTCACTTCAGCTGGTCCTCCGCGACATCTGGCAGGCACACGTTCTGTTCGTCGAGGACCGGGTGTCGGCCGTGATCGATCTGCATGCTTGCGGAATCGACACCCCCGCTGCCGATCTCGCCAGGCTGCTGGGGAGCTGGGAGATCGCCGGTGCCGAAGGGGGCCACCGCGGCCCCCTCACGCAAGCGTGGCAGGAGCCCTTGGAGGCCTATCGGGCGATCCGGCCCCTCTCCTCAGACGAGGTCTGGCTCGTCGATCGCCTCCATCGAGCGGGGGTGATCGGTGGTCTTGAGCACTGGTTCTGCTGGGTGCTCGAGGAGGGGCGAGCGTTCCCCGACCCGACGGCGGTCCTTGCGAGGATCGATTTCCTTCTGAAAAACCTCGATTCGATCCTGGAACAGACCGATGCAGGGAACGGATGGCTGCATTGACCCCCGGAAAACGGAACTTGTACAATTTACGTGGTTTATCGGCAGTCTGATGATCTTCCCCTCCCCGATTGGATAATCGCTGATGCTGCGAATGCCAGGATGGCTGAGTGGGCGGTCGAGGTCCCTCGCGGGCCGGGCGATCGGCTCGCTTGTCGCCCTCGCGATCGTCGCCTGGTCCGCTGTCGGGATCGGCCAGACTCTCATCGCCCAGGATGCCCCTTCTTTTAACCCGCTCGCCGGTCTTGGCGCCACGACTGGTAGCCCGGTGCGGATCGAGGCGGATGTCGAGGCTGCCGCGGCAGGCGGGGCTCCTGTCCTCGTCGTCAGGGCGCATATCGCAGAGGGGTGGCATCTCTATTCAGTCGATCAGAAACCGGGCGGGCCAAGGCCGACGCGGATCACCGTCAGCCCCGAATCCCCCTGGTTGCCTGCCGCGCCATTCAAGCCCGATGAAGCCCCCCACGTCCGCACGATCACCGACGTCCCCGGCTGGGTGGGGCTCGACGTTGAGGAGCATTCGGGGACGGTTGTCTGGCGGGCGCCGTTGCTTGCCAATCCTGCCGGTTCGGTGACCTCGATCAGCGGCGCTGTGAGTGTCCAGCTCTGCCGGGATAATTCCTGCTCCCCTCCAGAAACGCTGCCGTTCACCACCACCGCCCCTGTCGCCACGCCGACCGCGGGGAGCGCGAGTCCTGCTGGGAACACCGGTTCACGCGAGGCCGGGCTCCCCGGGGTGCAAGCGACCACGATCGCCACGCATGTCCCGCCTCGCTCTCATGCGGGCGTCGAAGCCGCGTTCGGGCCCGAGCTCCCTGGATCGGCCGAAGCCGGGGCGGTCGGCCAACGCTCAATGCTCGTCGTCCGCCTCACTCCCGAGGAAGGATTCCACCTCTACTCCCCCGCCAGCAGCGCCGACAGCGAGGTCGGGCAGGGGAAGCCGACCGTCGTGGCGGTGACCGGCGCCGACTCCGAGACGACGGTGGTCGTTCGGGAGGCCACCCCTGCGCATTCCACCGAGTTGGCTGCGGCCAAGGGGGTCGATGGTCCGGTGACGTTCGAGGTGCGCCTTCCCCACTCGATCGCTGCCGGGGGCGCCGAGGTCGTCATCGGTTTCCAGACC
>CANGIH010000410.1 GCA_947453875.1 Planctomycetaceae bacterium
AGCGTCACCTGCCCGCCAACTTCCGCACGCTGCTGCAGCCACACCGAGAGGAGCAGCATCACCGCCGCCCCGCACAGTCCCACGCAGCCGAGCGTTCGACGGGCCCGCGCCGTGCTGCCGAGCCGATCAGCGAAGCTGGCCGCGATCGACCCCGACACGAACGAGCCGATCCCGCCGAAAAACAGCGGCACGCAGCCGGCCAGGGCGCGCTGCATGTCGGTGAAATCGGGGAAGGTCTCCTTGAGAAAGGTAGGCATCCAGGTGATGTAGAAGTACCAGGAGAAGTTCTGGCAGAAGTACTGCAACCACAGGAGCCACACGCTCCGGCTCGAGAGGAACAGCCCCCACGGCACCGCCCCATGCCCGACGTCGCGATCGGCCGAGTTGCCGATGATCGCGAGCTCTCCGGCATTGACGCCCGGGTGATGGCGGGGATTGTCGCGGAACCATGACCAGAACAGGACAGCCCACACGACACCGAGGAGCCCGAAGAGGAGGAATGTCCACCTGTAGTGGAGGCCGAGATGATCCTTCGAGAGCATCCAGCCGACGAGCAGCGGCGTGAACGCCCCGCCCCACCGGGCCGAGAGCCACATGATCCCCTGGGCACGGACGCGTTCCTGGCCGGGGAGCCAGAGGGAAAAAACCTTGGCGAGATTGGGGAAGCAGCCCGCCTCGCCGACCCCGAACAGAAAGCGGAAGGTGATGAGCGACCAGAGGTTCCATGCCCAGCCGGTGAGGATCGTGAACGCCGACCACATCGTCACCACGCGCATGAGGACAGCCCGCGGGCCAATCCGGTCGCCGAGCCAGCCACCGGGGATCTCGAAGCTTGCGTAGGCGACCGAGAAGGCGAAGAAAGCCCAGCCCATTTCCCTCTTGGTGAGGCCGAGGTCCTCCTGCATCTGCGGAGCCGCCTGCGAGATACAGACCCGGTCGACATAGGTGATCACCGCCAGGAGCACGGCGAAGGCGAGGACGACATGCCTGGTGCGCGAAGGCTGGCCTGGATGGGTGTCACGGGCGGATCGGTCGCGGGAATCGTCATCAATCGGCTGCATGCTGCCCCCTTCGGCCGCCGATCCCGGGTGCCTTCTTGGCGCCCGGGATGGTCGAGCCCGGGGGAGTCTACCCTGCCGATGTTCCGCCGTGACCGGCCCCCGCCACCAAGGGCGGCGGGGGCGCGCCATCGTCACGGCATCCGCCGGCCATTCGGCGTGCCGAATGGCGCCGCCGTCATCCCGCCAGCCGCGAGGAGCAGCGGGAGCGGAGCCGGGCGCGGTAGGGGCGCCGACTGCGGTTGCACGACCGCCTTCGGCGCGGTGACCTGCTTCGGCGCGGTGACCGTGGCGACGGCCAGATCGATTCCGCGCAGATCGATCCCGCGTGTGATCGTCACCGGTTGGCTGGTCTGACTGACGGAGCCCGTGCCGGTGTTCCATGAGACCGAGACCCGATAGGTTCCCAACTCCAGCCCGGTGAACAGATAGCGACCGCTGGGATCGGCCGTCGTCGTTGCGATCAGCACGCCCGCGGCGTCGAGCAGTGAGACGGTGGCGGTCGCCAGCCCCCTCTCGGTCGACTGGCGGATTCCGTCGCGATTGCCATCGGAGAATGCCGTGCCGCCGATCGAGGCGTGGAAGGTGAACACGTCAGGCTGGAGATTGGTCAGGCCGGTGTTGCGGGCGATGATGTCGGCGAGGGTCGTCCGCTGGATCTCGGCGACAACGGTTCCCGGGAGCACGTTCTGATACCAGTAGCGGTCACCGTCGCGGAGGCGCGTGAATTGGTCGACGATGATCCGCGTGAACGTCGCCCCGAGGCTCGAGCCGGGAAGGTGCTTCTCCGCCAGACCCCCCACCCAGAGATCGATCGCATCGACGCTGCCGTAGGCTTTCTGGAGCGACTGCTGGACGGAGATGTCGGGGGTGATCTCCGCGAACGACGTCAGCCGCGGCAGCCCATACGCAACGCGGACGGAGTTGTAGTCGGCGAGGCCATGGTCGCGCCCCCGCTGGATGTTGATCGACGCCAGATCGAATCCCCCTTGGCCCGGGGCGCCGAAGAGGAAGTTCCGCACGTCGTCGACCACCTTCGTGTCGAGTTCCTGTGCCCGGTCGCTGGCGAGGTATTTGAGGAGCGGATCGATCCCCACCTCCGACACCGGGACGGGATTGAAGAAGGCATCGCGCAGTGCCAAGTCGTCGCGGACCGGGTTGCCAGAGCCGTCGAGAAAGCGGATGTCGTCGCCGAGCAGGCTGTGGCCGAGCCGGAAGGCCGCCGTGGCGAATTCCGTGCTGATGCCGGCGTTCACGTTGGGGCGATAGCCGCTCCAGGGAGCGATGCCGTCGCCGCCCGGCCGTGGCGCACCGAGCAGGGCAGGGAGGAATTCGTCGTAGGTGACATGCTGCAACTCGGCGATCACGATCCGGCGTGCATGCTGGAACAGTCGCTCGTCGGTCCAATCGGGATGCTGGGCCGCCGCCGCTGCCGCGACGCGGTTGTGCTCGCGGACGAAGAGCGTGTGGAGGGAGAGCAGTTCCGGGTTCTCGTTGGCCCGCACGTCGCCGGCGATGAAGAGCCTGGAATCAGCGACGACGTGGGCATCGTTGGCGTTGGCGAGCCCCGACGTGTTGAACGGCAACAGCCCACCGGCGCTGGTCAGCATCCGCCCGCCGGCATGCTCGCGGAGGGCGGCATTGCGGGTGGCGTCAGTGCCGTAGATCTCCGAGCCGTCGATCCAGGCGGTGATGGCGTTGGTCTGCTGGCGTGGATTGGCCAGGGAGGTGCCCGACGCCGGGTCGAAGGCTGATCGTGACATCGCGATCGTCATCGTGCCGGCGCCGGCGGGGTCAAACCACGGGTCGCCTGAAGGGACGGCGATCGGGAGCGCCTCACGGGGGCTCGAGCTCCCGGTGAGATCGGTGTCGTGGGCGAGAAACTGCCCCCAGGCATACACCATCGCCGTCAGGTCGCGGTCGTTGGTGATGCCCCCGGCAGGACTCTCGGCGAGGAGGTTGCTGACGGCGCGGGCGCTGGGGCGGGCCGGGCCGGCGGCGCTTGAGATGCCGTCGGCGTAGGCCGCCGGCGATCGCCGCAGCAGTTGCTCGTCGGTGCTGCCCCATTCCAGATGCGCGAGGTTGTTGCCGGTGCCGTCGTACGATTGCACCGGGAGGGGCAGGCCGGGGGTGACGGCCATCATCGAGCGGGCTTCGAGCGGCTCGACCAGCGACACGACTCGACCGGTCACACG
>CANGIH010000411.1 GCA_947453875.1 Planctomycetaceae bacterium
ATCAGGCTCGTCAACGAGGCGATCGACCGGTCGCGAACCTGGCTCGAAGCGATGCAGAACAGCGATGGAGGCTGGGGAGCCTTCGACCGCGACAACAACTGCGAACTCCTCTGCAAGGTTCCGTTCGCGGATCACAACGCCATGATCGACCCGAGTTCACCCGACCTTGCCGGACGGGTGCTCGAGGCGCTGGGGCGGATCGGACTGCGCGTCGGGCACCCCGGGATCGACCGGGCCGTGCGTTATCTCCGCAACTCCCAGGAGAAGGATGGCTCGTGGTACGGCCGTTGGGGCGTGAACTACGTCTACGGAACCTGGCAGACCGTCGAGGGATTGCGAGCGATCGGGGTGCCTGCCGATGACGCCGTGGTGGTCTCCGCTGCCGAGTGGCTCGCGTCCCACCAGCAGTCCTGTGGCGGATGGGGTGAATCACCCGACAGCTATGCCGATCCCCGTCAGGCGGGCCGTGGCGAACCGACCCCCTCGCAGACCGCGTGGGGCGTCGCAGGCCTGCTCGCTGCCGGCAGGCACGATTCCCCCGAGACGCTTCGCGGCGTCCAGTGGCTGGTCGATCACCAGGCGTCGGGAGGCGACTGGCTGGAGGAGAATTTCACCGGGACGGGATTCCCGAAGGTCTTCTACCTCCGCTACCACTGGTATCGCGTCTACTTCCCGCTCATGGCGCTGGGGCGGTGGTGGATGGCCCGATCGAACGGTCATCGGGGGGGGCATGATGCGTCCGCCGCTTCGTCAACAGGCCAAGGCATCCAAGCCGCCTCCGAGGCGGGACTCGTTCGGGAGAAGGTGGCATGAGTGTTCCGGTCGGCCAGATGATCGCGGTGGTGAAGCATGTCGTCGGCCAACGGTTGCGGGGCAACGCCCGCTATCCGCTGGTGCTGATGCTCGAACCGCTCTTCCGCTGCAACCTTGCCTGCGGCGGTTGCGGGAAGATCCAGCATCCGACGGAAATTCTCCGCTCCCACCTCACCCCCGAGCAGTGCTTCAAGGCGGTGGATGAGTGCGGTGCGCCGATGGTGTCGATCCCGGGCGGGGAGCCCCTCCTCCATCCGCAGATCGAGCAGATCGTGGCCGGGATCGTCGCCCGGAAGAAGTATCTCTATCTCTGCACGAACGCCCTGAAGCTGGAGGAGATGCTCCCCCACTTCACCCCCTCGCCCTACCTGGCGTTTTCGGTCCATCTCGATGGTCCGCGCGAGGAGCACGATCACGCCGTCTGTCGGGAGGGCGTCTACGACGTAGCCGTAGCGGCGATTCGCGCGGCGCGCAAGGCCGGCTTCCGCGTCACCACCAATTCGACGCTGTTCACCGACGCGGATCCGGAACGCTACCGCACGTTCTTCGACGACGTGATGGCTCTCGGGGTGGAGGGAATGATGATCTCCCCCGGATATTCCTACGCGAAGGCCCCCGACCAGGAACACTTCCTCGCCCGGCAGCGGAGCCAGTCCCTGTTCTCGCGGATCCTCGACAACGCTCCCCGGCGCTGGAAATTCAACCAGTCCCCGGTGTTCCTCGAATTCCTCAAAGGTGCGTGGGATCTCGAGTGCCGCCCCTGGGGCACCCCCACCTACAACCTCTTCGGCTGGCAGCGGCCCTGCTATCTGCTCGACGAGGGGTATGTCGCGACCTTTCGCGAATTGATGGAAGAGACTGCATGGGATGACTACGGCCGGGCCAGTGGCAATCCGAAGTGTGGTGACTGCATGGTGCATTGCGGCTACGAACCGGCAGCCGTGGAGGCCACGTTTGGTTCGCTCGGCGGCCTGCTCGCCACCGCCCGGTTGACGCTGTTCGGTGCACCGCGGCGGCGTGGAGCGCCTCGCCCTGCCCCAGTGCCGAACCCGGCCCCTGCTCCGCTCCGGGTCCAGCCCAATGGGCTCCACGCCCTGCCTGTGCTCGGCCAACCGGCCGTGTCGCTGCTCGAGGAATCGCCACAGCCGGCTTGTGGCCGCGCGGGCTGATGGCTTTCCGCCGGGGGCAAGTCGTCAGCCGATTGCCCGCAGGGCTTCGATTGCTGCGCCCCGGGCTCCGGCGGTGTCACCGTCACGGATGACATGGATGGGGATGCCGGCCTGTTCCTCCCGCTGGGGCGGCATGCCACGACGGATTTCCGTGATGAACCAGTCGCGGAATGCCTCGCCGGTCTCCACGGCCCCGCCGCCGACGATCAGGGCATCGGGATCGAAGACATTGACCATCTCGTCGAAGAAGAGACCAAGGGCATGTGCCTGGACACGGAAGATCTCCCGGCACATCACGTCCCCCTGCTCCGCCATGCCACGCACCCGCTTGGCCGCTGCGCCGATGTCGGGCTCCGCTGCCAAGGGATGATCCGGGTGACGGGCGAGGAACCAGGGAAGGAGTGTCCGCCGGATGGCGGTGAGCGAACAGAGTGATTCCAGATCCCCCGTGCGGCCACAGTTGCAGCGGGGGTCGATCCCCTCGATCCCCTCGATCGTGTTCCAGGGTATGAGGACGTGGCCGAGTTCGCCGCCGAATCCCCGTCGGCCGGCGATCACCCTCCCTCCGCAGATCACGCCGCCGCCCAGACCCGTGCCGACGATCGCCGACACACTCGCGGCGTCGGTGTCGCGGCCGAACAGGGCCACATGGCCCCAGAGCGCCGCGGCATTGCCATCGTTGAGATAGCGGACCGGTAGGCCGGTCCGTTCCGCCACTCCGGCACGGATGTCGTAGCCGGCCCAGGCGGGGTGGGCGAAGTTTGTGGAGCCGCGGCGGCTGAGCACGCCCGTGGCGCTGGCAGGGCCCGGCGTGTCGAGGCCGATGGCGACGAGATCGTCAATGGAGACGTTCGCGCGCCCGGCCGCGATCCGCAATCCATCGACGATCTGTCCCAGGCAGACTTCCGGGCCCTCGACACTGCGGGCCGGATGCTCGCAGAGGCCCTCGATGAGGAATCTTTCGGAGCCATCCAGGAAGGTGTAGTTGATTGCCGTTCCACCGAGGTCGATGCCAGCCACAAGTGGCACGCTCATCGGATCGTTCCTGATGACGGGGTGGATGCGGCGACAAGCCCGCGCTTCACATGTCCGACGATCGCCCGTAGCCCCCGGGTGCGGAGGATCCCGAGCACCTCCGCCAACCCCATCCGTTCCAGAAGGTCATCGCGGATCAAAAGCACCTCATCGAGGGGCCGGCCCACCACCGCATCGGCGAGGATGGCGACAAATCCCTTGACAGTCGGCGCTTCA
>CANGIH010000412.1 GCA_947453875.1 Planctomycetaceae bacterium
GCACCGTCGTCTCGAGCCGTTTGGGCATGTGGAGATCGGGGTTGGCGAAATCGTAGGCACTCATCACCCCCGGCACGAACTGCCTGTCGACGGTGCAGTAGATGGCGCGACGATGAGGACCGGCCCCTCCGGGGAGCACCTCCGTTCCCCGCCCCCCGATGGCGGAGGTGTCGAGATCGCCACTGACGACCAGCAGCGAGTCGCGAAACGGCTCCCATTCCAGCCGCCGCGGACGCATCCGTCCCAGCAGCCGATTCTCAGGATCGATCTCCATTCCGGGTGCAGCGGCGGCGGAAAGCTGAGACTGTTGACGGTAGGTATGGCTCAGAAGGATCCGCCGATGGAGGCGCTTGGTGCTCCATCCATCGGCGATCAAGCCGGAGGCGAGCCAGTCGAGGAGCTGTGGATGCGTGGGCGGATCGGCCCGCAATCCGAAATCGCTCGGTGTCTCCACCAGACCACGGCCGAAGTGCTGCCGCCAGATGCGGTTCACCCACACCCTCGCCGTGAGCGGATTGGTCGGGGCGACGATCTGCGAAGCCATCTCCAGCCGGCCGCTCCCGTCCTCGAAGCGGCCGCGGTCGCCGCCGGTCGCCGCAGCCGGAAGTCGCCGCGGAACAACATGCCCCTTGTTGGCCGGGTTGCCACGCTTGAACACCTGCGCGTCCTGCGGCGGGCCCCGGTCGAGGAGCACCAGCGCATGCGGTGCCATGCCTGGCTGCGGGATCAGCCACCGGTCGAGTTCGTTCTGGAGATTCCAGATCTGATTGATGGAATCGGAATCCATCAGCGTCTCGATGTTGGCGATCGGCTCGTCGGGGATCGTGCACGGGGAGGTGGGGCCGTAGAGCGCCTGCCGGATTTGCTCGTCGCCAGCATCGGGAAGCACCGTCGGCAGCGGGGCGCTTGCCGCCACGGCCTGATGGCAGCGTTGCTTCCAGGCGGCGTCGATCTCCGCGAACACCTTGCCATAGCGATCGGCCACCTCGCGGAAGCTGCCCGGAGCGGTCTCGAAGGCCGCCAGGATCCGAGGATGGATCGGCGTGCCAGAGGCCTTCATGGTTGCAATCGTCGCGGCGGCGGCCTCCCCAAAACCCTCCGGCGGCAGCGGCAGGAGCGCGACGAGGAGACCGAAGACTGGGTCGTTCGCGGCCCGGTCGGGGTTGAGGAAAGCCTGCCACCGGCGGACGATGGCGGCGATGAGGTCATCCTTGGCGATGATCTGATCGAAACCGAGCTCTGGGTATTTCCCCAATTCGGTCTGGGCGAAGAGGTAGTCGGCGATGCGGGCCCGGAAGCGGTCGGAACTCTCGGCACGCAGCCGGAGCGAGCCCTCGTCGAGCGACCGCTGTCGCTTGGAAAGTTCGGCGGTGAATTCGGCCGTCGGGGCAGCCGCACCGACCGCGGCCCTCACCGGCACCAGCTTTTCATAGGAGCTTGTGAACACCCCGTAGAGGCCGTAGTAGTCGGCCGTGGCGACGGGGTCGTATTTGTGGTCGTGGCAGCGGGCGCAGCTGACGGTGAGCCCGAGGAGGCCGCGGGAGAGGACGTCGATACGGTCATCGACGATGTCGGGGGTGACTCCGAGAAAGCGGCGGCCGGTGGTGAGGAACCCAAGCGCGGCAAGGTGGGGATCGTCCTGGCCGACGAGCCGATCGGCCGCAAGTTGCAACTGCACGAACCGGTCGTAGGGGATGTCGTCGTTGAAGGCCCCGATCACCCAATCGCGGTAGACCGGAGCATGGACGAAAAACCGCTCCTCACGGCCATACACATAGCCCTTGGTGTCGGAGTAACGGGCGACGTCGAGCCAATGCCGCGCCTGCTGCTCGCCGTAGCGGGGCGAAGCGAGGAGCCGGTCGACCAGTCTCTCGTACGCCGCCGGCTCAGGGTCGGCGACGAAGGCGGCGACCTCTTCCGGCTCCGGCGGCAAACCGGTGAGATCGTAGACCAGCCGGCGGATGAGCGTGCGGCGATCGGCCTCGGGCGATCGGACGAGTCCTTCCTCGGCGAGTTTCGCGTCGATGAAGCGGTCGATCGCGGCGGGGTCAGCCCGATCGGCCGGCGCCGGCGGCAGCGGCTGGAAAGCCCAGTGAGTCTTCTGCTTCTCGATCACCCCCGCGCCGGCCGGTGGCGACTCGGGCCAAGCGGCGCCCGCCAGGATCCAATCCTCGACCGACCCGATCTGCTCCTCGGTGAGCCGTTCTCCGGACTCCCGCGGCGGCATGCGCACGTCCTCATCGGCATGCCTGAGCCGACGGACGAGCTCCGAATCGTGCGCCCTGCCCGGAAGAACGCTCGGCCCCGAGTCGCCCCCGGCGAGCATCCCGGCACGGGAATCGAGCCGCAACCCCGCCCACTGCTTGTCGGGGCCGTGACACCCCTGGCACTTTTCCACCAAAAGCGGACGCACCCGGCGCTCGAACTGCTCGATCTGCTCCGGCGTCGCCGGGCCGGCAGCGTCTTCGGCAAGCCCCGTGCGCACCCCCACCAGCGCCCCGATGAGGGCGGCGAACGTCCCGGCACGAACAAACCCCTTGGCGACCATCCCGACAGTCTACCAAGCGGTGGCGGGGCTCACCCGCCCGCCCGGAGCCGGGAGGGGCGTCCAGCGGTCGAACGTCGCTGCCTGACCACGATTCCGCCCCTCCGCGTCGATCAGATTCCAAACGATCGCCTGCTCGATGCGGAACCGGCTGCCGCTCCGCGAGATCCGCACGCCTGCATAATCATCGACGAAGCCGGCGCTGAGAGTCCGCTCGAGGAGCTGCGCGCGTTCGTCGCGATGGACAGGCTCGGCGGTGAGCCGCGATGGCGTGCCGACAAGCGTCTCCCATGGCATTTCCCAGAGCGACAGCGCCGAACGATTTCCGTAGTTGAGCAGCGGGTCGGCCTCGGTGCCGTGCGAGACGACGACACGCGCCGCCTCGAACAACCTGCGGGCCTCGACCTCGCGGGAACCGCCACGGGGAATGAGTTCCCTTCCCACGACGCGGGCGTACGAATCGAGGAGGAGCGCCGCATGACGCACTCCCTCCGGACTCCGCCACGCCGGCTCGCGCCCCCATTCCTGGATCTCCTCGACCCCCACCACCTGCTTGATCTCGTCGAACGACAGCCGCCGCTCCCCCTCGGCGACGGGCAGGCCTTCACCGAGCCAGCCCCGGGCGAACTCGCGGATGGCAAAGCCGGCGAGCGCCAAGGTCGATGTCGGATCGACCACCACC
>CANGIH010000413.1 GCA_947453875.1 Planctomycetaceae bacterium
ACGACGGTGTTGACGGCCGTGCGTTCCGGCAGCGTGAGGCTGAAGACACCGGCGGCGGTCCGCCTGCCGGCCCGGTCGCGGACCTTCTCGATCGCCCGCCGACGACCGAGCATCGTCGACACATACCCGTCGCGGCGGCAACGATCGAGGCAGTCGTCCATGAAGGCCTCGGCGCCCGAGAAGGTGCGAAAGTAGGCGGCGATGAAGGCGGCGGCGTCGGCCTGCGGGATGCCGAGCGCCTTGGCCAGCCCGAAGGCACTCTGCCCATAGAGAATGCCGAAGTTCACCGCCTTGGCGGCACGGCGCATCTCGGGCGTCACCGTGTCGGCGGAAACTCCGAAGACCGCTGCCGCAGTGCTCTGGTGGATGTCCTCGCCGGAGGCGAAGGCACGGCGCATCGCCGCGTCGTTGGAGAGGTGGGCGAGGATCCTCAGCTCGATCTGCGAGTAATCGGCGGCCACGAATCGGTTGCCGTTGTCGCGGGGGCGGAAGGCGGCCCGAATCTGCTGCCCCTCGGCCGTGCGGACGGGAATGTTCTGGAGATTCGGATCGCTCGACGACAGCCGGCCGGTGGCGGCGACGGTCTGGTTGAAGGTGGTGTGGATACAGCCGGTCGCCCGATCGACAAGCAACGGCAGGGCGTCGACGTAGGTGCTCTTCAGTTTGGCGAACTTGCGGTGTTCGAGGAGCATCCGCGGGAGCGGGTGGCGCAGCGCCAGTTCCTCGAGCACCTCGGCATCGGTGCTCGGGCCGGTCTTCGTCCGCTTCACCACCGGCAGACCGAGCTCGTCAAACAGCACGGCCCGAACCTGGATCGGCGAGGCGATCGCGAAGGAATGGCCGGCAAGGGCATGAATCTCCCCCTCGAGTGCCGCGAGCCTGTCGGCATACCGCCCGGAGAGCCCGGCGAGTGCCGCCGTATCGATCCGCATCCCGTGGTACTCCATCTCGGCCAGCAGCGACGCGAGCGGAATCTCCACTTCCTCGAACAGGTTTTGCAGCCCCTGGCCGGCGAGGCGGGGGGCGAGGAGGGGCACAAGGGACCGGGTCGCCTGACAGGCCGCCACGGCGTCGTCGGCACCGGCCGGGGCCTCGAGGCGTGCCTGGCGGACATCGGGCTCGACACCGTCGAGATCGTCGTTCGATCCGATCGAGTCGGTATCGGCTAGCGCGCCGAGGGAATGATTGCGATTGCCCGCATCAAGGAGATAGCCGGCGAGGAGCGAGTCGAACGAACCTCCCTTGAAATCAAAACCGGCGACACGAAGGGCGAGCTCCTGCCGTTTGAGATCGTGGGCATGCTTGGCGACGGCGGGATCGGCAAGGAGGTCGGCGAGGGCGGTGCGGCCGGCCCCATCTCCGGAAAGCAGCGACGCCGGCACCCAGGCAGCCGTCGCGGCGGTGACGATCCCCAACCCCAGCGGCGCCGACATCCGCGTTGCCCCCGGCGGCAGCGCGACCGCCAGCGTGATCATCCCCTCGCGCCGCAGCCCTTCCACGAGCCTCGCCAGCGCCGGATCGTCAGCCGGTGTCTCGTAGTTGATCGCTGCGACGCTCGCGGCGGGGGGATCCTCGTCGTCGCCGAGCAGGAGCATGCCCTGGCGATCGACCGGTTTCGTCGCCGCCGGCGGCGACTTCTTCGTGGCCGGTTTCGCAGCCGCAGGCGCCCCCTTCCTGGCGGTCTTCACGAGGCTCTGGAAGCCGAGGCTCTGGAGGAAGGCGGCCAGGATTTCCCCATCGGGCTGATGGAGCTTCGCCGCATCCCAGGGGATCTCGAGCGGCACGCCCGACTCCAGTCGCACCAGCGCCCGGGCGGCACGGGCCGTATCGGCATGGAGGCGGAGGTTCTCCTGTTTCTTCGCCCCCTTCACTTCACCGGTGCGGGCCAGGAGCGACTCGAGATCACCGAACTGCTGCAGCAGCTCGGTGGCCGACTTCGGTCCGATCGAAGGGACGCCGGCGACATTATCGGCCGCGTCGCCGACAAGCGACAGCCAATCGACGACCTGATCGGGGCGCACGCCCCAATCGGCGAGGAGTTCCTGCGGCCCCATCATCGAGTTGGTGCGGAGGTTGAGGAGCTTGACCTGGTCGGAGAGGAGTTGCCGGGCATCCTTGTCGGAGGTGGCGAGGATCACGTTGCCACCGCGGGCGACGGTGGCGGCGGTGAGCGTGGCGAGGATGTCGTCGGCTTCGTACCCGGCAAGCTCGAGGCAGGGGATGCCCATCGTGGCGCACAGTTCACGGACCAGCGGGATCTGCGGGACGAGATCCCCCGGCATCTCCGCTCGTGTCCCCTTGTAGTCGGCATGGGCCTCGTGTCGGAACGTGGGGCCTGGCGCATCCATGGCACAGAAGAGGTAGTCGGGCTTCCGCTTCTCGAGGATGGCGAGAAGATCTTTCGTGAAGCCGTAGACCGCCTGCACCGGCGTGCCGGTCGGACTCGACATTTCGGGAAGGGCGTGGAAAAGCTGGTAGACGCGCGACAGCGTATCGATTACCCACACCGTCTTCCCGGTGAGATCGTGGGATCCGGCCGACGGGTCGCCCCCTGCAATCGGGATCCTGCTGGCTGAATCAGGTGTCATGCGGCATCGTGCGTGGCAGGGGCAGTCAGGCTGGGAGCGGAATCATACCGCGGTCGCTGGTTGTCGCCCCGGCAGGGGCGGGGGAGGGCCGTGGTATAACCATGGCCATGGGGAAATTTGCACGATTCCGCGCGACCTTCACAGCCGCCCCCTTCGTGGTGGTGCTGTCCATCTGGGCGACGGCTGGCGCGGACGCCGCCGATTTTGAAACCGGGGCCGGCGACGTTCTCCTGCGACGCTGTCTCGAGTGCCACGGTTCGACCGATCCTTCGGGCGGGCTCGATCTCTCCCGGGCCGATGGCCTGCGGGCCGGCGGTGATTCCGGGGCGGTCGTCATCCCGGCGGATCCATCCGCGAGCCCCCTTTTCGCCCGCGTGATCGCCGGCGAGATGCCCCCTGCGAAGAACGGCGTCGATCAGTCGCTTCCCGAATCGGAAATCGCGGCGCTGCGGGAATGGATCGGCTCGGGCGCCGGCTGGCCCGAAGGAAGGATCCTCGATCGGTTCGAGCGGACGACCGATGCGCGTGGCGGCCGCGACTGGTGGGCCTTCGAGCCGCTCCGCGCAAATCCCCCCCCCGCCGTGTCGGGCGTCAGCCATCCGATCGACG
>CANGIH010000414.1 GCA_947453875.1 Planctomycetaceae bacterium
CAAGCTCGACTCGTTCGTCGAGGTGGTGGCCGATGGCCGTGTCGATGTCGCCGAACTCGAGGCCCAGGAGGCCCGTGTGGTGGCACTGATGAAGGAAGTGGAGCCGCTCCTTTCGCCCGAGGCCCACGAGAAGGTGACGCAACTGCTCTGCGAAGTCACTGCCTACGACCTGATGAACACGCTCCACATGGCTCATGCCTCCCGTCCGAAGACGAAGTTCCGCGGCTGATCCCCCGTCCGTTTCCGTTCTCGCCCCAACTCCATTTCCAGATGAGGTGTCCGATGGCAGGTGGTCAACCCAAGGCTCCGTTCTGGCTGGCGGTCTGGGCGGTGATTCTCGGGCTGGTCGCCCTCGCGGCCTGGCGGGCCGGGATGTTCGGGAACGTGCTGCGTCCCGGGGCCGGAGGAGCACAGGTCGCCGCTGGCGGCGCCGGACCGGGGGGGAACGGGGCAGGGGGGAACGGCGGCGGCGGCGGCGTGCCACCGGCGGGCGAAGGGCCGGTCTCGGAGGCTGCCGATGACGCCGTGCCGACGACCGTGAAGGAATACGCCTTCAAACCGGCCGAGAAGCTGCCGCCGGTGAAGGGAACAAGCGCCTACAAGCCGCTCGAGAACGACACCGTCCGCTTCGCCCTCAATGTCTGGGCAGGCTGGGCGCCGATCATCCACGCCAACGAGGGCTTCAAGGCGGGGAAGATCTGGCAGGCGCCGGGTGGAAAGCCGTTCAAGATCGAACTGGTGCTCATCGACAACCCCGTCACGATGCGAGACGCCTACGCCGCCGGCGAGGTGCACATCGGCTGGGCGACGCTCGACATGATCCCGCTGTTCCTCGAGGGGCTCACGGACCGCACCGGCGCCCCCAAGGATTCGCGGGTCATGCCCCGTGTGTTCCAGCAGGTCGACTTCTCCAACGGCGGTGACGGAATCGTCGTCCGCGAGGGGGTCCGCACGGTCCGCGATCTCGCCGGCAAGAAACTCGTCCTCGCGCAGAACTCGCCGAGCCAGTTCTTCGCGCTCAACATGCTCGTCGCCGGCGGCCTCCAGCCTGGCGACGTCGACATGGTCTACACCGACGACGCCTTCCAGGCGGCGGCGGCGTTCAATTCCCAGAAGGAGATCGCCGGGGCCGTGTCGTGGGCGCCCGACATCTACAACCTCGCCAAGGCGAAGGGGAACCGGATGCTGATCACGACGCAGACGGCCAACCGGCTGATCGCCGACGTGTGGTTTGCGCGGGCCGACTTCGCCCAGGACCACCCCGACAAGATCGAGGCGATCGTCCGCGGCATCTTTGATTCGATGGAGGTGCTGAAGACCGAGGAGGGGAAGGCGAAGGCCGCCGAACTGATGGCCGCCGGCTACAACATCCCCGCCACCGACACCCTCGGCATGCTCGGCGACGCGCATTCCACCAACTGGGCGGAGAACTATCAGTTCTTCATCAACCGCAACAATCCGGCCAACTTCGAGCGGATCTGGAAGCAGGCCTACCATCTCTACCGCCGGGTCGGGGCGATCACCAACCCTCCCGTCTCCTTCGATCAGGTGATGGATTTCTCGGTCATCCAGAAGCTCGCGGCCGAGCCGAAATACGCCGAGACTCGCGACGAATACACCAAGCCCCTGCCGCCGAAGCGGCTCGCCGACATCCGCGCCGAGAACGACGAGATCCTCACCAATACCGTCGTCATCCACTTCTTTCCCAACAGCTGGGATCTGAAGAAGCGGATCGTCCGCAAGGTCGACGGCAAGGACATCGAGGAGCCCTACGACGCGAGCGTCGATCTCGTTCTCGACGAGGTGGCAACGCTCGCCAAGCAGTTCGGCGCGGCGCGGATCGTCATCGAGGGGCACACCGACTCCTCGATGAAGGGACGGATCCCCGCCGAGGTGGTCAAGGAGCTTTCCTACCGGCGTGCCAATGCCGTGAAGGAGGCGATCGTCGAGAAGTATCAGTTCGACGAGGGGCGATTCGCCGTCGACGGAGTCGGCTGGGATCGGCCGGTCGACGCCGACCAACCCGACAACCACGCTCTCAACCGGCGCGTCGAGATCAAGGTCTACTCCGCCGAGAAGGAGTGACGGCAGGCATGTCCGACAAGACCGACGAGCAGGCGCCGCAAAAGCCGCGGTCCCGGAGCGACGCACTCCGCGGGCGCCGGGGCACGCCGCTCCGGGGGGAACTCTCGAACGAGGCGGCTTTTTTCTGGGGTTTCACCTGCGTCGCTGCGGTGCTGGCCGTCTGGTTCGTGATCACGGCCGGCCCGCCCGACGAGCCCGAGAGGCGGATCGTGAGTCCCACGACGCTGCCGAGTGTGTCCGAGGCATGGTTCGCACTGCCGCGGGTGTTTGGCGAGCGGAAGCTGGTCATCAACACGCTCGTGACGCTCAAGCGGGTCTGTCTCGGCTTCGGCCTCTCCTGCATCGTCGGAGTGCCGCTGGGGATCCTGGCGGCCTGTTTTCCCGCGCTGCGGGCGTTCTTGGCTCCGCTCACGGTGTTCGGCCGCAACATCCCCGTCGCGGCGCTCATCCCGCGGACGTTCTTCTTCTTCGGAATCGGCGAGTTCCAGAAGGTGATGTTCTTGTTCATCGCCAGCGTGGCTTTTGTCCTCTCCGACACGACTGCCGCCGTGCTCGACGTGCCGCAGCGCTACGTCGACACGGCCCTCACGCTCGGTGCCTCGCGCTGGCAGATCATCTGCAAGGTGCTCGCGCCGTTGGCCGCCCCGTCGATCTTCAATTCACTCCGGCTCCTTTTCGGCCTCGCCTTCGGTTATGTGATGCTCGCGGAGTTGGTGAAGTTCGGGAGCGCCAGTGGAGGCCTCGGTGACCTCATCAACATGTCGCAGCGGCGTGGCGAACGCGAGCCGATCGTGCTGGTTCTCATCATCATCCCGCTTGTCGCCTGGGCCATCGACCGAGCCCTCTGGTGGCTGCAGTCCGATCTCTTCCCCTACCGATACGGCGGCGAAGGGTGGATCCCGCGATTCTGCGGCTGGCTGCTCCACGGCCGCCCGCCGGAGTTCCGTCCATGAGTGAATCGCCACAGACCGGTGCTGCCGTTCCCTCCTCGTCGGGCCGACCGGTGCCGGTCGATCCGCCGGGTGATGGTCGCCCTGCGGCAGTCGAGTTCCGGGCCGTCACGAAGGTCTACAACGAGGGGACATCACGCGAGGCGGTGGCGATTGC
>CANGIH010000415.1 GCA_947453875.1 Planctomycetaceae bacterium
ACGGACCGGCGATGGCTCGCTCGCCGACATGCCCGTCCTGCCGAGCGATCTGGTGTGGGACGAAGTGCAAAGCGACTCCGGCAACTGCATGGGCCGCGGCTGCCCCGCCTACTCCGAGTGCTTCTACTATGCCGCCCGACGGCGGATGGCCCGGGCCCAGATCCTCGTCGTCAATCACGCCCTGTTCTTCTCCGACCTGGCGCTGCGGCGCGGCGGCGCGAGCCTGCTGCCCGATCACGACATCGTGATCTTCGACGAGGCCCACATGATGGAGGAGGTGGCGGGCGATCACCTCGGCGTCGGCGTGTCGAGTGCGGCGGTGGAGCGGGTCCTCTCCAAGCTCTATTCCGAGCGCGGCCATCGCGGATTGCTCGTCCATTACGGGCTCGATGACCTCCAGCGCGAGGTTCTCAAGTGCCGGCGACTCTCCGAGGATTTTTTCAGCTCGGTGCGTGCCGCGGTCGGCGGGCGGGGTGACGGTCCCTGGCGGATCCCGTCGCCACACATCGTCCCCGACTCGCTCGGCGACGCACTCGGGAATCTGGCCCGCCGTCTGCGTGTCGCCGCCGAGGGCTTCGAGAAGGAGGCGGAGCGGCACGACTTCTTCTCCCTCTCCGACCGGCTCACGGGGCTCGCCGGCTCCGTCCATGCCTGGCTTGAGCAGGCCGACCCGGGGAGCGTGTGGTGGGTGGAAGCGACCCGGTCGCGGCGCGGCCGGGAGCGCGTCCGCTTGTGCGGGGCTCCGATCGACGTCGGCGCCACGCTCAAACGCGACCTCTTCGATCGGGTGGGCACGGTGATCCTCACCAGCGCCACGCTGGCGGTCGGAGCGGGCGCCGGCGGAGGAGGGGATGCAGCGCCCGAGCCCGGATCGCGGGCGCATGGCGTGGGCCGATCGCCGGGAGCGTCGGCCTCCGATCCATTCGCCTATGTCGAGAAGCGGCTCGGGCTCGAGAACGCCGTGGGAGCTCGGCTCGGCAGCCCATTCGACTATGCATCGCAAGCGGAGCTCATCGTCGTCGACAAGCTTCCCGACCCGAGCGAACGCCAGGCGTACGACCGGGCGGTGGTGCGGATGATCCGTCGGTACGTCGACCAGACCTGCGGCCGGGCGATGGTGTTGTTCACGAGCTCGGCGTCGCTCGCCGCCGCCACCGACGAACTTGCCGGCTGGTGCATCGCCAGGAACTACCGGCTCGTCAGCCAGGCCGACGGCCAGCCGCGGTCGAAGATGCTCGCCGATTTCCGCGCGGGGCCGGGGAGCGTGCTCCTGGGGACGGACGGATTCTGGCAGGGGATCGACCTCCCCGGTGACCAACTCGTGACGGTGATCATTACGAAGCTCCCCTTCGCCGTGCCCGACCGGCCGTTGGTGGCGGCGCGGATCGAGGCGATCCGGGCTGCCGGGGGAAATCCATTCATGGAGTATCAGGTGCCGGAGGCGACGCTCAAGCTCAAGCAGGGTTTCGGCCGACTCGTGCGGACGGCCGAGGATCGGGGCCGGGTCGTGATCCTCGATCCGCGCGTGCTCACCAAGCCCTACGGCCGCGTCTTCCTCGACAGCCTGCCGCCGGCAAAAGTCGTCATCGAGCCCTTTGGCTGAGCGGTGGATCGCCACGGTGACTGTCGGGCGGCTGATACACTCGGTGCGATCTGTCATCCAGAAAGCCACCATGTCTTCCGAATCGACCCCATCGCCGATCCCCACTGAGGCTGAAGGCCAGCCTTGGTGGGACTTCAAGCTGAGGACCGGCATCGTCGTCCTCGAGGGCTGTCTGCTGGCGGGGCTTTTTTACGCGACGGTCCAGTCGGTGCCGGCGCGGCTCTTCGGTTACGAAGGCTTCAACCAGTGGAAGATTCTCTTCATCTTGGTGGCCCTCGGCTTGTATCTGCGGTCCCATGTCACGCAACATGACTCGGACTACCGAACGTCGCGGCTTTCCCCCCCGCTTCTTCTTCTCAATGGGATCGCGTTCGTCTCTCTGATGGCCTGGCTTGCCGCGATGGCCGCCGGGATCTCCGAGCCCACGCTCGGAGCGCGGCCGACGCTCTTGGTGGCGGCGGGGCTGATGGCGTCATGGGTGGCGACGGCCTTGGCGATGTGGGTGGCGCGATTTGGCTTCATTCCCCGGATCGCGGGGGCGGCTGCGTTCCTGGTCGTGGGGGTGTTGCTCGCGGGGCGGGCAGGATCGCTCACCCAGCATTTCTGGAAGGTGAGCAGCGGTCCGACGATGAAGCTCGTCGAGTTGCTTCTCGCGCCGCTGGCGGGTGGCGCCGTGATCAGGCCGGAACCGGAAGTCATCGGAACGGATGTGTTCACGGTCCATGTCTACCATCAGTGCAGCGGCTACCAGGGGATCGGCCTGATCACCGTCCTGCTGTCCGGATACCTGTGGTGGTTCCGGAGGATCCACCGCTTTCCGCAGTCGCTGCTGCTTTTTCCAGTGGGGATCGTCCTCATCTGGTTGGCCAACATTCTCCGGATCACGGCCCTGATCCTCGTGGGCATCTGGATCTCCCCCGACATCGCGGTCGACGGCTTCCATTCAAACGCGGGCTGGATCACGTTTCTCGTCGTCGGGCTGGGGATCATCTGGGCCGTGCAGAGGCTCCCGTTTTTCACGATCTATCCGTCGGATGCGGAGTCGCCACCACCCTCTTCCCACGGATCGGATCGGGCGACGGCCGCGGTCGATGTCGTGCAAGACCGACGCGTGACGGCGGCGACGCCCTATGGCCCCTCCGCTGCCGCCTGTCTCTTGCCCTTCCTGATCCTTACCGGCGTCACGATCCTCACGGCGGCCTTCACCAGCGGCTTCGATCTCCTCTATCCCGTCCGCGTGATCGTGGTGGGGGTGGCGCTCTGGTCGCTGCGGGGGCACTTTCGTCTTCCCGCCTCCGGGGATTGGATCGTGTCGCCCGGGGCGATCGGCATCGGTGCCTGCGTATTTGCGATGTGGATGGCGCTGGCCCCCGGCGCCGAGGCGGCCACCGATGAAAAGCTGCTCGCGATGGACCCGACCAACCTCGGCGAGCCGTGGACGACGCTCTGGCTGCTCGTCCGCGTCCTGGGATCGACGGTCACGGTGCCGATCGCCGAGGAGCTGGCGTTCCGCGGCTTCCTCATCAGGCGCTGCATCGACGAGGATGTCGAGCGCGTGCCGGTGGGGATGTTCACCTGGCTGTC
>CANGIH010000416.1 GCA_947453875.1 Planctomycetaceae bacterium
AGGTAGTCGACGCAGGTCACGTCGATGAGCAGATCGAACCCCGACTCGGAGAGGTGGGAGAGAAGTTCGAGGGAACTCGTCTCCGCCACCACCACTCGCGTCTGCCCGCGGTAGGTGGAGGTTTCGAGCCCGGGGAACCGGGCTGCGAGCGACTCGAGGACCTCGGCTGCGGGGGGCTGGGCGGACATCGGGGAGCGGATCTCGTGCGGGACTCGAACGTGTAAAACGGTGGTTGGCGGTGCCAGGAGCGGAGCCATCCGAAAAAGGGGGCCGGAGGGTGGCCGCGGTGGGCCTTCCTCCGGGAACCATCAGGAACGGTGGACCCTCAATTCACTCTGGATGACCGGATTGCGGGCGGCATCGATGGCGAGCGGGCCGGCCATCTCGACCAAGGCGCGTTTGCGGAGTTGCCGCTCGCGCGTGGCGAATTCACGGCCGGTGATCGTCCCCTCACGTTGGATCTTGTCCTGGAGGTCGATGATCGCCTGGATCAGCTGCTCGGGGCGCGGCGGGCAGCCGGGGACATACATGTCGACGGGGATGAAACGATCGATGCCTTGAACCACCGCGTAGGTGTCGAAAACACCGCCGGTGCTCGCGCAGGCGCCCATCGAGATGCACCATTTCGGTTCGTGCATCTGCAGCCAGATCCGCTGCAGGACCGGCAGCATCTTCATGACCACGCGACCCGCGACGATCATCAGATCGCACTGCCGCGGACTGAAGCGGAAGACCTCGGCGCCGAACCGGGCGAGGTCGTGCTTCGCGGCTCCTGTGGCCATCAGTTCGATGCCGCAGCAGGCGGTCGCAAACGGCATCGGCCAGAGGCTGTTCTTCCGGCACCAACTGGCCAACGCGTCGAGGCGGCTGACCATCACGTTTTCGGGAAGTTCTATCGCCACCGGAATACCCCCTTCCGCCAGTCGTAGGCGAATCCGACCACCACGAGCGCGATGAACGCCATCGCCCCGGCGAACACGAGTCCGCGTCCCGACACCAATCCCTCCGATACCGCGGCGTCGATGCCGGCTGCAGAACGGCTGGCGACCGCCCAGGGATAGAGGAAAAGCAGTTCGACGTCGAACACCAGAAAGGTGATGGCCACGAGGTGGAAGCGGACATCAAACCGGCGGCGCGTGTCGTGCACCGGGTCCATGCCACTCTCGTATGGCATCTCCTTGACCCGGTTGGTCCGCTTGTTGGGGCCGATGAGGCCCGATCCCACCACCAGCCCGACCGACACCGCGGCGGCGATGGCGACGAACAGGAGGACCGGGAGGATCGCTTCCATGGGGAATGAGGGCGTTTTGAGGAGGGAGGGAAGGGGAGGTAAGGCAGGATCGGGGCCGGGGTGTCGACCCTGCCATCGACCGTCAGCCGATGACTTCGTGAAATCCTTCACGAAGTCGAGGCCAAAAAAAGCCGGGGAATGCCTCCGGCCGGTCACGGCCGGCAGGACCGGTCGTGAGGGTCGGCCAAGTTATACCGTGCCATCGTGCCGGAGACGAGATCGGCTCTCCAACCAAGGCCCGGCTGCCGCAGGGAAAAAGTCGTTCCCGACCTTTTTTTGTTTTCCGTTTGCTGAAAACACCGCGGGTTTTGAGGGTCGAGAGGGATCAGGGCAAGCGTGCCGCAGAGTCTTTGGGAGCCGTCGAGTGAAGGCGATTCCCGGCCGGGCCGAAGCCGGGGGGGAAGTCGGTCGCGTGACGGGAAATTGAGCGGGGCCTCGCGGGGTGGAAGTCGCCCCCGAACCCCGGTCAGAAGTTACCGAGGCTGAATCCGACGTAAGCTCCCATCGGCCCGACACCGATCGACATCCCGCTGCCGACATGGGCGTTGGCGAACGGGGGACTCCCGCCAGCACTCCCGCCGCCGTTGCTCCGGTAGGGGGAATAGGAGGGGCCCGAGTTCATCTTTGCGGTGGCCGCCACCGAGGCATCCGCCGTGGCCTTCCGGTTCGCCTCCGCTTCGGTCACCAGCAGTTGCCGCCCCTCGTCGAACGCCGCCTGGCGGTCCTTGAGGGCCTGTCGGGTTCGCTCGATCTTCTCGATCTCCTGGGAAAGCTGCCCGGCGGTCATGTCGACGACGTTGGGAACATCCTTGATCGCCTCGGCCCGCCTGTGATTGGACATCGCCGAGAGGTATTGCCCCACCCAGGCACGCGCCTCCTGGGCCTCGGGGGTATCCATCACCTTGAATTTCGCCTCGAGGTCATCGAGGAGATACTCGAGTTCATGCGACGACATCTTCATCACCTTGGCGTTGAAGTCCGCCTTGATGCGTTGGACTTCCTTGGGCGGATAGATCTTCTGGGTGGAGAGCCACTCCCCCAGTTCGAAGATCGCCCGCCGCCAACGGGGGCTCTGGAGGAGCGCCGACTTCGCGGCGAGGTCGTCCTGGGTGTCGCGATCGTTTTTCACGTCGCGTGTGGCCGAGGCCGGCGGTTCGACCGCCAGCAGGCGCGACGGCGAGCCGTGGAAAAAAACGAGGCTCGTGACCACCACGATGGCCAGGCAGCAGTGCGGCTGTCGGGCCGCGCGTCGCGGCGATGGGCAGGGGGAGGAAGACTTGGAAGAGATCGGATTCATTCGGTGGTCCCCCCGGGCTTGCGGGTCATGGTCATGGTCACCGGCGCCTGATGATCGCCGCCGGCGTGGGTCGGGAATGACTGGAAGGTGCACTCGTCCTGGCCGTCGAAGGAGTAGTGATTGGTCGACGACGACTGGCTGCCATCCGGGTGGACGGTCGTCGTCCGCGCTACCCAGTTCCCCTCCTCGAGCGACCACACCGCCTCGGAGTGCCCGCCATCGGAACTGAACGCCCAGGAGCGGATTCGGCGCGACAGCGGATCCCAACCGATCCGCTGCGAAACCTGCACCCCAGGAGCACCATCGGCAGGGGTGATCCGCGTCTCGCGGAGGAGGTAGGTCCGGGTGGCGTTCCAACGGACCGACATCTCCGTCGTCGGCGCCGGGCCGGCCGTCCCCCTCTCCGCATTCACCGCGATGTCCCAATCGCCCACCAGCCAGCCGAGGTCGGCCAGGCGGGCGGCCGATTCCGGGGGATCGGTGCGCCATTCGCGCAGACTCGCCACTCTCCATCCATCTGCCTGCTTGACCCACGTGGCGGCAAACCGGCCGTGGTGGGGGACGCTCGCCCCGGGGGGGGTAACCTCGACGACGC
>CANGIH010000417.1 GCA_947453875.1 Planctomycetaceae bacterium
AACCGTCAAAGACCGAATTTTAGTTCCGTCTGCGGTACCGACCGGAATGACCGGAGGGAAGCGACGGCTCCAGAGAGCCCGACGTCCCCTTTTTGTCCCCTGGTCCCTCTTCACCGCTGGGCACGGCATCCCCCGAGGATTCCTGTCCCTCCCTTGCATTCCTTCAACCCTCCCTTCGCCCAAACCCAAAGGTAGACCCATGTCCATCCGTTCCTTTGCTCCGCGACGGGCGTTCACGCTCGTCGAGCTGCTCGTGGTGATCGCGATCATCGGCACCCTCGTCGGCCTCCTCCTGCCCGCCGTGCAGGCCGCCCGCGAGGCCGCCAATCGCTCGAAGTGCTCCAACAACCTCAAGCAGGTCGGCTTGGCGGTCCTCAACCACGAGTCCGCCAAACGAGTCCTCCCCAACAGCCACCGTCCCAACAACGGCACGGCCCGCGTCTCCTGGGTGACGCGTCTCCTCCCCTTCTTCGAGGAAGGCAATCTCGGCACCCGTTGGGACTTCTCCCAGAACTGGAGCAGCGTGACACCGAACACGGCTGGCGGTTTCCAGATCCCCAATGCGGTCCTGGCGATGACGCCGCTGCAGATGTTCAAGTGCCCCACCTCCCCGACCACCAACGCCTACGACGGTGATCCCGAGAGCGGCTACCCCACCAGCGACGCCGCTGCGGTGGTGAATGCGGCCGGCACCGGCTTTGCCTCCGCCGGGCTGTTCTGCGCCACCACCGACTACTCGGTGACGACGTTTGTCGATTCCCGGCTCGCCAACGGCGGAACGCCGTCGGACTCCCTCGCCGATGTCGCCCACACTGCCGCCCAGGGCGCGCAGAAGTCGGGGCCGGCCGACGGATTCATGCCGAAGGACTACAACGGCACCGTCAAGCCGCGTCTGGCCGACTGCATCGACGGCACGTCGAAGACGGTCGCGATCGCCGAAAGTGCCGGCCGGCCCTACAAGTACACCCGCAACAAGCGGGCCGACGGCGGTGGCGTGACGTTCCCTGTCCGCCGCATCAATGGCGGCGGCTGGTGCCGCCCGGCGAGCGACTTCGCCATCGACGGCGCCTCCGCCGACGGCACGCTCTTCGGCGGCCCGAGCGCGATCGGCGTGATCAACATCACCAACGGCGAGAGCCAAGAGACGGCCCCCTACAAGGGCTCGGTCTACGGTACCGAAGGGACGGGCGAGACCTACGCCTTCCACGCCGCCGGTGCTAACCATGTGTTCGGAGACGGATCGGTCCGCCCCCTCTCGAGCGATACGAGTATTCGCGTCTATTGCGCCCTCGTCACCCGTGCGGGTGGCGAGTCGGTCAATGTCGACTGAATCAACGTCAGCCGCTGCCGGGCATCCCTCCGGGGGTGCCCGGTGGCAGGCGGCGGGCGACTGTCAGGCCCGGGGCCGGGACGGGGTTGACCCCCCGCCCCGGCCCCTCCTTTTTGCGGGCAGATGCCGCCAGCCCGGCGCCGGAAAGGCCACGACTTTTTTGCCGGGATCGGCGGCAAGGAGGGGACGGTGCTTTCAAAACCCCCCTCGAAGCCTTACCCTGTCTGGGTGATTCCCGGGTCGACACGTCCTGATCAGCCCCAGGCTCCGGACCGTCTGGTGCCATGCCCCGGCGGGCGGCCTGAAAGCTCACATGAGCGACATCCTCTTCCATTACTACCGCGTCAACCCGACGACTTGGTTCTACCTGTCATCGCTGCTCTCCGTCGCGCTGTTCTTCAAGTTCAACCGGGTCTGGAGCGTGCGAAACCTCGACCTCGTCGGGCTGATCCTCGTCGCCCCCGGCCTGCTGGCTGTCGAGTACGGCGTCTACCGCGCAAGCGACGCCGCTCTCCAGCTCGGCTACATCTGGCTGTTCTCGATGTCGGCGGCGTTCCTCGTGCGGATGCTGTTCGATTCCCTGATGGTCCGCCGGCCGCTCCTCGAGTCAAACCTCACCTCGGGGGGATTGGCGTTTCTCGGCATCTCGCTGCTGGTGTTTCTTCTCGCCAACGTGATCACGTCGAGGCCACAACAGGCTGACGTCGCCGCGGCCGCTGCGGCGGCCCCCCGTCCCGAAGCCCGCGAGCCGAAGGCCGATGCCGACCCGCTGGAACGCCTCGGCCCCGGCTACCCGCTCCTGTTCCTCCTCCCGAGAATCTCGGCGCAGCGCATCTTCTCCCCCGACGCCGACGGGAAGGGAACGGTCCAGGCCGACGGCGACGCCCGACTGGTCAATGAGACGACAGCGCGGGTGATGGCGATCATCGCCCAGCTGGCGATCGTCGCCGGGATGGTGTTCACAGGCTGGCGGCACTTCGAGAACGCCCGCCTGGGGATCGCCGCCGCGGTCCTCTACCTCCTCCTTCCCTACACGGCGATCATGACCGGCCGGGTCGACCATGCCCTCCCCGGGGCCCTGATCATCTGGGCGATCGCCACCTACCGGCGGCCGCTCGCGTCGGGCTTCCTCATCGGCATGGCGATGGGAACGATCTATTACCCGGTCTTCCTCCTCCCGCTGTGGTGCAGCTTCTACTGGGAGCGGGGGATCCGCCGCTTCGCCGTCGGGGTGGCGGTGGCCCTTGGCGTGCTCATCCTCGCGCTCTGGGTGCGGTCGCCCGATACCTCCCTGTTCGTCGGTCAGTTGCGGCAGATGTTCGGGTGGATTTTCCCCAACGAGGTGACGCTCGAGGGCTTCTGGGCCCTGCCTGCCAACGACTCGGTCTTCCGCCTCCCGGTGCTGGCGGCGTTCGTGGCCATGATGGCGACGCTCGCGATCTGGCCGTCGCCGAAGAATCTCGGCACCCTGATGAGCTGCACCGCCGCCGTCCTCATCGGCAGCCAGTTCTGGAAGGCCCACGACGGCGGGTTGTTCATGGCCTGGTATCTCCCGGTGCTCCTGCTGGTCGTCTTCCGACCGAATCTCGAAAACCGGGTCGCACTGCTCGTGCTCGAGACGGAGTGGTTTCCGCGGCGTTGGCGGCAGGCTGCCTGAAGGCAGGCCGCTCCGTCGCGGTTCTCCTCCCCCACGCCCCCTTCGCGACGGTCACTCGGTGCCGGCGATCCCGCGCCGCAGGTCGAACGTGGCAGGGAGTTCACGGCCGGCGAGCCACTGCCTCCAGGCGGGGATGTTCCAGCGGAAGTCCTGGCCGGTGATCTGGACGAGGGCCGCGAGCACCGACTCGTT
>CANGIH010000418.1 GCA_947453875.1 Planctomycetaceae bacterium
GCCAATCCCCATCGAGATCGACGAGCCTGACGATCCGGTCGCGGCAGCCGACGAGGATCGATCCGCCGATCACTTTCAGCCCCAGCGGCTGGAAGAGCCCCGAAGCGATCCGTTTCCATGCCAATCGCCCATCGGTGTCGCGGAGGCCCGTCACCCGCCAGACATCGCCATCCCAGGTGCAGACGGCCGCCGTGTCGCCATGGCCGTCGAGATAGTCGAGGCCGGAAAGACGCAGCTGCGCATTCCAGGGATTCTGATTCGGGGGAACGAGCCGATCGACCGCGATCGGAGCGTGGTCGTCGCCCCGCTCCACCCATGTCTCGAGCACCTGCGGCCAGAGCGATCGAGACGGCAGGCCGACGAAGGTGAATGTGGGAGCGATCGAAGGCATGGCGTCGATTGCCGTCGCCAGGGCGACTGCCGGGCCCGGCGAGAGCGCCACTGCCAGGTCGAGCGACGCGTCACCCGCCGGGATCTCGAGGATCTGAAATCCTTCACGGGACACGAGCCTGACGTCGGCGATCGGGCCCCGCCCATTGGCCGGGGCCACGAGCGTCACCGCAACGCCATCGGGGGCGATCCGCGCCGCGAGGCTTGTCGAGCGCGGACCGATCGAAAACGACCGGGTGATCACCGGCAGCGGACGGCCGTCCGTCGCCTCGATCGACACCGGCTCGAGCCGTGTCGCTTCGAGGATGGCCGAGTCGCCGACACGGTAATCGAGAATCACTCCATCGCTGGCATGGTGGACGCTCCGCATCCGTACCCACGGAAGAGGGCCGTAGGGGCGGCCGTCGCGGCCGAGCGGGCGTGGATCGTCGAATGATCCCGTGGCCGGATCGGCCCACCCCGGGCTCTCTGCCAGGAAAAACTGAACGTCGCCGACCGTATGCGGGTGGGCGCCGTGGCGACCGTCAAAGTTGATCCCCTCCCAGTCGATGAAGCCGTCGCCGGTCCAGAAGCCCGCCAGACGGAGCGTGTCGAGGTCGTACATCGCGAAGGCATTCCCACGGCCGATCCCCTCCCCACCTGGATCGAGCCGCACCGAAAAACCCTTGCGGACGATACCGCCACGGTCGCGCCCCACCTCGATGGTCGCCGCGAGAAACGGCCCGTAGTCGTGGAGCCGCCAGGGATCGGTGGCGGCTGGGCTCGGGCCACGGCTCGATCCCTTCGGAAGACCAGCGAGGTAGTTGGGGGTGATCGGGTCATACTCCCGCTCATTCCTCCCCTTCAGGAATATCTCGCGGAGATAGTGGATGACGTCGTATTTCTGGCTCGGCACCATCCATCCTTGAGGCACCATCTGGCCGCTGCCGACGGTGAGGGTGCGGTAGAGGGAGAGTGGATCGGAGCCGGTTTTAAAGACGTGGGTGGCGAACCGCGGCGCCATGGGGAGCGAGCCCGGGGCGTCGAGCGTGCCGTGGCAGTTGGCACAGACACGACCATAGATCGCCGCGCCGCGCTCGAGCGCCCCGTGGGCGGCCTCGGGATCGGCCCATTCGGAAACGAACCCTGCATGATCGATCTCCTGTTCGTACGCCGGCGGCACCGAGCGGGCGAGGAGAGCGGGATCGGGCTTGAGCGCCGCCGCCCGATCGGGGCCCCCGCTCGCCACCGCCTCGAGATACGCCACCAGATCCAAAAACTGCCCCCGGCCGCCGAGGAGATTGGCGAGTCCCGCCGGCATGAGCGACACGCTCAGGTCGCTCCGCTCATCGATCGTGTCTTTCCCGATCACGATCTCCCTCTCTGGCATCACCGCATCGCGAAGAACCAGTTCCGTGGCGTTCTCCCGGACAACAAGCCCCGTGACGCTGCGGCCGTCGTGATCGATGACCGTCACGCCGCGGTGCTCCGGACGGATCGTTTTCGAGGGCTCGAGGAGCGACTCGACGAGATGGGCCCTGAGATCGACGGCCTCGATTCCCACCGGGGGCCGCGCCAGATTGGGGCCCAGTGGGGATGGGACGGCACCGGCTGAGTGGCACTTCAGGCAGGCGAGGTGGGCGGCATGGAAGACGAGTGCGCCACGGCGGGGATCGCCGCCGGCTGCCACATCAGCCAGGAGCCGATCCCGCGGCTCGGCAAGGAGGGTTTCGGCGAGGCTCTCGGCGCGCGTAAGGCGCGCAGGGGCACAAAGCGACGTCGAAAGGCAGACGAGCAGGGCCGCGGGAACACGCAGCAGATGGGGAACGCGTATCGCAATGGTCATCAGGGAATCCCTTTTGCCGTCGCAGCTTCGAAGTTGCCGATGCCAGGGTCACACCCTCAGGAAAATCTTCCGCCGATCCATCCACACCAGAAACAGCCAGAGCACTAGGAGCGTGCAGGCTCCCTTCACGAGCGGTTCGAAACCGGCGCCGAGAAGCTGAAAGCAACCGGCGCCGAAATGGGTGACGAGCGACCGCTCGATGAACCCCTCCCAAAGATGGGAAATCAGATACGCAGCGATCGAGTTGGTGCCGATCACGGCCAGCGGCCAGGCCCAGCTCTTCCAGCCCCGGACGTCGACGACCCAGTGGAAGGCAGCGAGAAACCCAAAGCACCATCCGCCACTGACAAGCACCCAGGCCGGCGTCCAGATCCGCTTCACGCTCGGGCAGACGCCGGCCGAATCGAGGACGAGGCCTGCGCCGAGGGCCGCGGCCCCGGCGAAGAGATACCGCCGCACCGGGGCCCCCTCCTCGAGCCAGCGGCCACCGATGAGGCCGAGGATCGACGTGGCGAGAGTGGGAATGAAGGAGAGGGTGAGATAGCCGCCGCGGTTCTCCACGAACGGCTCGGCACGGGGAAAGAGATTAAGCAACCAGCGATCGAAATCGCTGCCGAGGTTGGCGTTCTTCGCCCATGGGTCGGCGACGGGATAGAACTGCCACGCTCCCCACACCCCGAGGAGGATTGCCCCCAGCGCCCACCAGGCCGCCTTGGGCGGGCGGAGGCCGAGGAGGAACAGAAACGGATAGCCGAGGCCGATTTGGGTGAGGGTGTCCTCGAAGGTGAAGTTCGTCATCGGCCTGCCGACCGAGCGGAGGAAGATCCCGAGCGCGACAAGCAAAAGTGCTCGCCAGAGTGCGTGGGCCGTCATCGTGCCGGTCGACTGGCCACGGGCCTGCCGGGAAGCGAGCGAAAAGGGGAGGGCCGCGCCGACGAGAAACGTGAA
>CANGIH010000419.1 GCA_947453875.1 Planctomycetaceae bacterium
CGACTCCGCGGCGAACTGATCGAGCGACACACTGTTGCGGAAGCTCCCGCTGGCCGGATGGGCGGCCCCGGTGAGGAAAGCGATGTCGGCGGCGTGCCCCCCGTCGACCTGCGGGTGCGAGAGGCCGGAGAACACCGTCAGCCGGTCGCGGAACGGCTCGAGCGGCGCAAGGTATGGCGAGGCGACGTAGTCGTGCCCCGTGCCGGTGGGGAAGAAATACTGCGGCAGGAGCCCCATCGTCGTCTCGATCGCCACCATGCGGTGGGGCCGCTCCCCCTCCGCCGCCTTCGCCCGGCTCCGCCCCGCGATCGCCTCGAGCCATGGCAGGCCGACCGCCACCCCGGCGGAGCGGAGGAGACCACGGCGTGACTGGAGCATCGGTCGGTGGGGGATCATCGGTGTCGGCTCCGGGAGATGTCGATGACGACGCGGCGGCTCACTGCTCGAGAAAGAGGCGGCTGTTGACCACCGCGTGGAGGAGTGCCCGCACGCCCCCGCCCGAGTCCCGGGCCTCCTCGATGATCCGCTCGATCGCATCCTCATCGGCTGCAGTGACGGCGGCGCCGGTGGCATAGACGACCAGTTGCCGGGCGAGCGCCCGGGAAAGCCTGTGCGGATCGGCGGCGACCGCATCGCGAAAATCCTCGAACGACTGGCATGCCCTGCCGTCGGGGAGCGTGCAGGAGGTGTCGACCACCGGTCCGGTGAGGGCCTCTGCCGGGCGATCGGTGGGATCGGCCGGATCGCGCGCCGCGCGGTAGTGATCCCGCCAGCCGCCGATGGCGTCGAAGGCCTCGAGCGCGAAGCCGGGCGGATCGATCGCCGCATGGCAGGACGCGCAGCCCGCGTCGGAGGTGTGACGGGCGAGTTGCGCGCGGATCGAGACCGCTCCTCGGACATCGGGATCGACCGCCGGCACGTTCGGCGGGGGGGGCTCGGGGGGCTCATCGAGGAGATGCCGCAGCACCCAGGCTCCTCGTTTCACCGGCGACGTCACCGTGCCGTTGGCGGTCACGGTGTGGACGGCAGCCATGCCGAGCAGCCCGCCGCGATGGCTCCCGGGGGGAAGCTGCACGCGGCGGATCCCCGCGCCGCGGATGGCTTCCCCGCGGCCATCGTCGCCTTCGGGGGAGAGGCCGTCACGCATGGCGTAGTGGCGGGCGAGGCGCTCGTTGAGCATCGCGAAATCGGAGCGCACAAGCGCCGTCACCGGCGCGTCGGCCTGGAGCAGTTCGGCGACGAATGCCCGCGATTCCGCCCGCATCGAGTCGAGGAGCGGTCGATCGAATTCCGGATAGAGCGTGGCGTCGGGGGTGACGGTGTCGAGATGACCAAGCTCGAGCCACTCGTCGGTGAAGTGCTCGACAAACCGGGCGGCGCGCGGATCGGCGATCATCCTCTCCACCTGGGCGTGGAGCACCTCCGCCCGCCCGAGCTGCTTGCGCCTGGCGAGCGTGAAGAGCTCGTCGTCGGGCATCGAGTCCCAGAGGAAATAGGAGAGCCGGGAGGCGAGGGCCCAGTCGTCGAGCGGCCCTGGAGGGGCCCCGAGAAAGAGAAACTCCGGGGCGCACAGCGTCGCCTGACAGGCGGTCCTGAGCGCCTCCTCAAACGACTCCCCCTGCTTCATGCGGCGGGCCACGAGCCCCGTGGCCACGGCGATTTCGCCCGCGGTCACCGGGCGCCGGTAGGCGCGGGTGAGGAAGCCGGTGAGCAGTCGGCGGGCGTCGGCGGCGGGGTCGGCCGAGGTCACCGCCCACGGCTTCCCCGGCTCTTCGCTCCGCGGGACCGCTCCGGGAAAGAGCTGCCTGGCCACCGGCCGCGCCGGCATGGCGGGGCCCCGCCCCGCAAGGGGCGCCAGGGGTAATTCGCCGAACACCCGCCGGTGGCTCTCCGGTGGCCACGATTCGTGGAGCGGCCCCTCCACCTCGAGCCAATCGACCGCCACCCCGGGGCCGACATACTCAGCGGCCCGCCCCGGCATCTGGTAGACCCGCGCCGGCGGCAGCGAGGCGGCGGTGAAGAGGATCCGCTCGCCGGGGTTCAGCCAGGTGTCGAATTGGTGCACGGCCGGCTCGAGCGACGGGGCATCGACATACCCGAGGAGCCGGTCGTCGGCATGGAGGCTGACCGATTCGGGACCGGGTCGGGGCAGCAGCTTCCCCTTCTCCCACTGGAAGCTCCAGGTCGAGAGCCGCAGTCGGTAGCGACCGGCCCGGACCGGCGAGAAGCCGGTGAAGAACAGGGCGAAGTGGTCATCCACCGCTTGGCGGCGGAAGACACCGACGGAGTGCCGGTAGGGAAACAGCCCCGATTGCTCGTAGTGGGCGAGCTTGTGCGGCAGTCCGGCGCGGACGATCGGCAGCGCTTCATGATCGTAGGCGCCTCCGTTGAGGAAGACCGCATCCCCCTCGAGGAGCGCGAGCTTGAAAAACTCCTGGGCCCCGGGAAGGAGCGTCTCGTGGATCGGCTTCGGGGGGGGCACCTGCGAGGCGGTGGCGGTGGCCAGCGCTACCTCGGCGGCGGCATACCACCCGGCGACATGGACATGCGAGACATCGAGGGCGGCCGCGGTCTTGTCGAAGCCACCCGCTCTGCCATCCTCCGGGAGGAGCCCGCGGACCTCGAGCCCCGGAAGCGCAAGGAGATCGCGGAGCGTGTGCTCGTGCTCGATCCGTGTCAGGCGGCGGATCGGCGCCCGACCGGCGGCGGGGCTTGAGTCCTTCGGCCGTGGCGGCGCGGCACCGGCCCCGGTCGCCATTAGGCCCAGGAGCACCAAGCAGATTCCCGCCACGCCGGTGCTTTGGAGGCCCGGTCTGCGGGAGCGACGGTAGGCGTGGAGCGTGGCCATCGGGTTTGCCGACGGGGCGGGCGGCTCGGCACCACCCCGTCGACAGACTCTTCGGCGCCCGCGATCGGCGAGCGGCAGCCCTCTCCGATCGGCTGCGAGGAACTGTGCAAAGCCCCGCCGCGCCAGGCCGCAAGGTCACCCCGCCCTGCTCAAGCAGACGTATCCTGCGCAGGTTCACTCCGCCTTGCGCAGGCTCACCGCGATGGCGCGTCCTCCGGTTTCGCCGTCGCGAACACCTCATCGAGGGCGTCGGCGAAAATGGCGTGGCCGGCCACGTTCGGATGATTGATGTTGTTCTCCATGAGCGTGAGA
>CANGIH010000420.1 GCA_947453875.1 Planctomycetaceae bacterium
GATCGATCTCCTCGAGATCCTGCGCGGCGAGGTGCGGGCCGACGTGGCCGGCTATCTCGCCGCCATCAGTGGCGACAATTACGGAGTCGATGCCGATGCCTGGCGCGAGTGGTGGAGCCGGAATGAGGACGGCTTCCAATTCCCCCCCCGACAGGCGTCGTATCCGGTGCCGACGGTCGCCCCGGGCGATGGCGGCAACGCCTACTACGAGATCCCGGTGTATGCAGAACGGATCGTGTTCGTGATCGACACCTCCTCGAGCATGGAGGGGATCCGGATGGAGACGGCGAAACGCGAGCTCGTCTCGGCGATCCACACGCTCCCTCCCGACACACGCTTCACGGTGGTGGCCTTCAGCGACGCCGCACGGGGCTGGCAGCCGCAACTCGTCGAGGCCAACGACGACGCCAAGCGGGCCGCGGCGGGATTCGTCCGCAGCCTCGTGGCCGCCGGCAAGACGGCTTCGTTCGATGCCCTCGACGCCGCGTTCGGCTACGATGCCGAGGCGATTTTCTTTCTCTCTGATGGCGAGCCGACGGCGGGGAGGATGGTCAACCCGGCCGCGATCGTCCGCTTCGTCGCCGAAGCCAACAAGAACCGCCGTCTCTCCCTCCACACGATCGGGATCATGCCCGACGCTGGCCTGACAACATTTCTCCAAGCCCTCGCCACGGCCAACCATGGCGCCTACCGGCACGTCGCCGACTGACCAAAGACCACAGGACCCACCCGGTCTCTCCTTCCCGCTTTCCACAATCCAGGAGTTGCCCATGCCCCCGATCTCCCGCCGCAGCCTCCTCAAGCACGCCACCATCAGCGGGCTATCGCTGCCGCTCGCCTCGTTCGCCCGCTCCGGCCGGGCGGCGGCCAACGACAAGCTGCGGCTGGCCGGGATCGGTGTCGGCGGGATGGGTGGGGCCGATCTGGCTTCGCTCTCCTCGCACCCGAAGGTGGAGGTGGTGGCGCTGTGCGACGTCGATACCGGCAACCTGGCGGCGGCCGGAGAGCTTCACAAGCGGGCGAGGAGGTTTGCCGACTTCCGGAAGATGTTCGACGAATTGGCCGGCTCGATCGACGCTGTCCATGTCTCCACCCCCGATCACACCCATGCCCCGGCGGCGATGAGTGCCCTCAATCATGGCAAGCATGTCTATTGCCAGAAGCCGCTGACGCATGATGTCCACGAGGCGCGGCAGCTCCGCGCGGTCGCGGCGGCGAACCACGCCCTCGTGACCCAGATGGGGACGCAGATCCATTCCAACACGCAATACCGCACGGCGGTGAAGCTCGTGCAGAGCGGGATCATCGGCAAGGTTCGCGAAGCCCATTCCTGGAGCGGAAAAACCTGGGGCTACGACGGCCCGAAACCGGCAGCCGGCCCGGTGCCGTCCACGCTCGACTGGGACCTGTGGCTCGGCACGGCGGCCGCTCGGCCGTACTGCCCCGATCAGTATCACCCTGGCAACTGGCGGCGCTGGTACGACTTCGGCGGGGGCACGATGGGGGACATGGCGATCCACATCCTCGATCCGGTGTTCAGCGCCCTGGCGCTCGGCCCTGCCCGGTCATTGATCTCGAAGAGTTCGGCGGCCCCGGCCGAATCGTTCGGGATGCAGAACGAGACCCGCTTCACCTTCCCGGCCGGGACGTACACCACCGATGGGTTTGTCCTCACCTGGTATGACGGCGGGAAGATGCCCGACACCTCGGCCTGGCCGCTCGACGGCGCAGATGGCCAGCGGATGACGCTCCCCGATCAGGGCTCGATCTTCCTCGGAGAGAAGGGGGCGATCCTCCTCCCGCACGTGGCGATGCCGACGCTTCTGCCAGTGAAAGATTTTGCCGACGCGAAGATCGAGGCGGCGCCTGACGGCAATCACTACCATCTCTTCGTCGATGCGTGCCTCGGCGGCGCCCCGACGACCTGCGGCTTCGACTATGCCGGGCCGCTCACAGAGACCGTCCTTCTCGGCACCCTCGCCAACCGCTTCCCCGGTGACGAGCTCCGTTGGCAACCGGCGGCGATGACGATCCCCAACCACGACAAGGCCAATGCGCTCCTGCGACGTCACTATCGCAAGGGCTTCGAGGTAGACAACCTCTCGTGACAGTCCGGGACAAACGTCATCCCTGACCTTGTTCACTTGAGACATCCGAAACGCCGAGGTTTCTTGGTGGTGTCGGCCGCCGCATCCAGCGGCGGGCACCTCAGTCACAGCCGGTGAAATGTCAGTCGGTCAGCGGGCCGGGCCGGCAACACCAAGATCGAGGCAGACGAGCTCCTTGTCGTCGCGCAGATAGAGCCGACCGCACGACAGGGCCGGCAGCGCTCGAACGCTCCCCTGGAGCGGCCGGGCGCTGCCGAGAATCTTCGGGCCCGCCGCCGTTGCCCTCGCCAGCGCGAGGCCACCGTCGTTGCGGGCAATGATCAGCTTGCCGTCGGCGGCAAGCAGCGTGCCATAGCCGAACCCCTTCTCCTGCCAGGCGACTTTTCCAGTCGCCACTTCGAAGCACTTCAGGTCGCCCGGCGGGCCATCCTCGCGGCCATCGAGGCAGTACGAATGGTCCCCGACGACGACGGGCGTGCAGTATTGGGAGGCAAGGGTTTCGGTGCCGGACCACTGCGGTCTCGCCGTCGTGGCATCGAAGGCTGCGTAGACCGAGCCGATCCCGTACGACGCCGTGACGAAGAGGTGCCCGGCCTCGCCGAACACCGGCGTGGCGGCATTCACCGTGGGCCCGCGCATCCCGAATGGAAAGCTCCAGGCGATCTTCCCGGTGGCAGGGTCGAGCAGAAGGCACTGGTAGCGTGTCACCATCAGCACACGGGCTTGCCCACCGACCTCGACTGCCACCGGCGCGGCGTAGCTGGCCGGCTCCGCCGACGCGGTCCAGGCCGGCTCCCCAGAATCGAGTCGGAAGGCGACAACGCCGCAGTCGGCCTTCTTCCCGGCGACCTTCGTCCCTCCGACGTTGACGACCACGAGTCCACCAGCCACCACCGGCGTGCTCCCGGCACCGAAATAGCCTTCCTGGGCGGCAAAGTCCTCGTGCGTGCGCCGCTGCCAAAGCTGTTTGCCGCTGGCCGCCTCGCGGGCCGTCAACACCCCCTGCGCGCCGTAGGTGATCACGACGCGACCGTGGACGACCGGCACGCA
>CANGIH010000421.1 GCA_947453875.1 Planctomycetaceae bacterium
GCCCAGGGGGCCAAGCCTGGTGAGGGGGGGCAGTTACCGGGGCACAAGGTCGACCGGGAGATCGCCCGGATCCGCCATTCGACGCCGGGCGTGGGCCTGATCTCCCCCCCGCCGCACCATGACATCTACTCGATCGAGGATCTCGCCCAGCTCATCCATGATCTCAAGAACGCCAACCACCACGCCCGTATCAGCGTCAAGCTCGTGGCGGAGGTGGGGGTGGGCACGATCGCGGCCGGCGTGTCGAAGGGGAAGGCCGACGTCGTCCTCATCTCGGGGCACGACGGCGGCACGGGCGCGAGCCCCCAGACCTCGATCATGCATGCGGGCCTGCCGTGGGAGCTCGGCCTCGCCGAGGCCCATCAGGTGCTGGTGATGAACGACCTCCGTGGCCGGATCGTCGTCCAGACCGACGGCATGATCCGGACCGCGAAGGATGTCGCCATCGCCACGATGCTCGGGGCGGAGGAATATGGCATCGCCACCGGGGCGCTGGTGGTGATCGGCTGCATCATGATGCGGAAGTGCCATCTCAACACCTGCCCGGTCGGCATCGCCACCCAGGATCCGGAACTGCGGGCCCGGTTCAACGGCCAGCCGGAGCATGTCGTCAACTTCTTCTTCATGCTCGCCGAGGAGCTCCGCGAGATCATGGCGAAGCTCGGCTTCCGCACCATCGCCGAGATGGTGGGCCGCGTCGACCGGCTCGACACCCGGGCGGCGATCGCCCACTGGAAGGCCAAGGGGCTCGACTTCTCCACGATCCTCCACAAGCCGGAGGTTCCGGCCCATGTGAAGACCCACCGGGTCGAGACGCAGGACCACGGGATCAGTGAATCGCTCGACATGACGACGCTTGTCCCCGGATGCCGGGCGGCCCTCGAGGAGAAGAAGCCGGTCGTCCTCGATCTGCCGGTCCGCAATATCAATCGCACCGTCGGCACGGTGCTCTCGAGCGAAGTCACCCGACGGCACGGGGCCGCCGGGCTCGCCGACGGCACGATCCGCATCAACTTCACCGGCACCGCCGGCCAGAGCCTGATGGCGTTCGGTGTCCCCGGGGTGACGGTGACCGTCGAGGGGGATGTGAACGACTACTGCGGCAAGGGACTGTCGGGCGGGCGCGTGGTGGTGCGGCCTTCACGGCTGGCGGGATTCGTCGCGGAGGACAACGTCATCGCCGGCAACGTCGTGCTCTACGGGGCGACAAGCGGCGAGGTCTTCATTCGCGGCATCGCCGGCGAGCGGTTCTGCGTCCGCAATAGCGGTGCCGAGGCGGTCGTGGAAGGGGTCGGCGACCATGGCTGCGAATACATGACCGGTGGCCGGGCGGTGATCCTCGGTGAGACGGGGCGGAACTTCGCCGCCGGCATGAGCGGCGGGATCGCCTACGTGTGGGATTCGAAGGAAACCTTCCGCTCACGCGTCAACAAGGAGATGGTGGAACTCGAGCCGCTCGACGCCGGCGACCTTGAATACCTCAAGTCGCGGATCGAGAAGCATGTGGAGTGGACCGGCAGCACCCGCGGCCGGAGCATCCTCGACGGCTGGGCCACGGAGCAGTCGCGATTCGTGAAGGTGATGCCGGTCGACTACAAGCGGGCGATGCAGGAATTGAAGAAGTTGCAGGAACAGGAACACGACGAGGCCCGCAGGGCGGAGGTGAAGGTCCATGGGTGAACCACGCGGATTCATGAAGTATGAGCGGAAGATCTCCGGCAAGGAGCCGGTGGCTGACCGCCTCAAGCACTACAACGAGTTCCTCACGATCCTCCCCCAGGAGGAGCTGACGAAGCAGGGGGCCCGCTGCATGGATTGCGGCGTGCCCTTCTGCCACACCGGCTGCCCCCTCGGGAACATCATTCCCGACTTCAACGACCTCGTGTACCGGGGCCAGTGGCATGAGGCCTCGCAGCGCCTTCATGCCACGAACAACTTCCCGGAATTCACCGGGCGCGTCTGTCCCGCCCCGTGCGAGGCGGCCTGCGTGCTCGGCATCAACGCCGACCCCGTGGCGATCAAGCAGATCGAGATGACGATCGCCGACCGGGCTTTCGAAGAAGGATGGGTGGTGCCGCAGCCCCCTGCCGAGCGGACCGGCAAGCGCGTGGCCGTGGTGGGGAGCGGGCCTGCCGGACTCGCCGCCGCGCAGCAGCTCAACCGCGCCGGGCACCTCGTCACCGTCTTCGAGCGGGCCGATCGTCCGGGCGGGCTGCTGATGTATGGCATCCCCGATTTCAAGCTGGAGAAGGCCCGCGTCTGGCGGCGTGTCCGCCAGATGGAAGAGGAGGGGATTGAGTTCCGCTGTGGCGTGAATGTCGGGAAGGACATCTCCGCCGAGCAACTCACCAAGGACTTCGACGCGGTGCTCCTCACCGGCGGTTCGACGCTCGGGCGTGATCTGCCGATCCCGGGACGCGATCTCGAGGGGGTGCACTACGCGATGGAGTTCCTCCCGCAGCAAAACAAGCGGAACGCCGGCGACGAGGTCTCCGGGCAGATCTTCGCCACCGGGAAGGACGTGATCGTGATCGGCGGCGGTGACACCGGAAGCGACTGTGACGGCACGAGCAACCGGCAGGGGGCGAAGTCGCTGGTGCAGTTCGAGCTCCTCCCCAAGCCGCCGGATGTCGGCAACTACCCACGCCGCGACGAGCGGCCCGAGAACACCCCCTGGCCGCAGTGGCCGGTGATCCTCCGCACGAGCACCTCCCACGAGGAAGGCTGCCGCCGCGAGTGGTGCATCCTCACCAAGGAGTTCATCGGCGACGAGAAGGGGCGGCTCAAGGCCCTCAAGACCGTCCGCATCGAGTGGTATACCGACCCGGGGAGCGGGCAGTTCAAGTTCAGGGACGTGCCCGGCAGCGAGGAAGAGTGGCCCTGCCAACTCGCCCTCCTGGCGATGGGGTTCGTGGGGCCCGAGAAGCAGGGGCCAATTCACGAACTCGGCCTCGAGCTTGATCCCCGTGGCAATCTCAAGGCCGGTGCCGACTACAAGACGAGCCGCGAAGGGGTGTTTGCCGCTGGCGACATGCGTCGCGGCCAGTCGCTCGTCGTCTGGGCAATCCACGAAGGGCGCGAGGCGGCCCGGTCGATCGATCTGTGGCTGATGGGGCAGACCCATCTCCCGAGCGTGTCAGCAGGAGAGTTCGCCGTCC
>CANGIH010000422.1 GCA_947453875.1 Planctomycetaceae bacterium
CCATGTCGCCGGAACGGATCAGCATCAGACCACCTCGCTCGCCAAGCTGACGATCTTCATGAAATTACGGTCGCGCAGTTCACGGGCCACAGCCCCGAAGATGCGCGTTCCCTTCGGATTCTTATCGTTGTCGATGATCACGCAGGCATTGGTATCAAACCGGACATAGCTGCCATCATCGCGACGCGTCGGCTTCTTGCACCGCACGATCACCGCCTTGACGACCGCCTTCTTCTTGACATCGCTGCCGGGAATCACGCTCTTCACGCTGCACACGATGATGTCGCCGATACCGGCAGTGCGCTTCTTACTGCCACCGAGAACCTTGAAGCACATGACTTCCTTGGCACCGGTGTTGTCGGCCACGACGAGCCGAGTCTGCATTTGGATCATTTGGAGGCTCCTTCCCCGGCCTTACGGCCGGTTGCCGAGGCTTCTTCTGCCTTGGCCGCCGTCTCCTTCAACTGCGTCGCCCGAGCGCCGCTGCGGAGCGAAGCCACATCGACCGCGGTACTCTTGGTGACGACTCGCACCAATTCCCAACGCTTCAGGCGACTCCGCGGCCGGCACTCGATGATCTCGACAATGTCACCGGGGCCGGATGTTTCGTCCTCATCGTGAACGTGGCAGATCGTCCTCCGATGCAGGATGCGGTCGTACTTCGGATGACGCACCACGCGCGGGATCTCGACCCGACGCGTCTTCTTCGACGCGGCACTGGTCACCGTGCCTGTTTCCACTCGCCTTGGCATAACTACTTCCTGTCTGTCTCGTTCCCGGCCTGTTTTGCCAACCCTTGATGCCTGACCACCCTGCAATCCGAACCTGATCAAACCCACGCCTGAGTGGATCATTCCCCGCTCTGCGTTCGCTTTTGAAAGCGCCGCCGGGTCTGCATCTTCCCCTTGCCCGGTACCTTCACCTTGGCACGCCCGCTGGCACCCTTCTTGTGGGCGTGCTTGTCGTGGAGCGTGGCATCGTGTTCCGTCTTGCTTACTGCCGGCGCGCCATCAGGACCGGCTGCCGGAGCCACGACGCTGCCACGCTGCGCGAGCAGCGTCTGGCATCGTGCGATCGCACGACGGTGCTTCTTTACGTCGGTGGGCGCGCCGAGTTTCTCGGTCTGGGACTGCAGGCGGAGCTTGAACAGCGTCTCGGCAGAGTCCTTCCAGACCAGCCGAATCTGGTCATCACTCATCTCACGAAGTTCACGCACTTTGCTCATGTCTGCAATCCGCTTTGAATCCGATCGTAACCGTCGTACCACACCTTTGGCCGCCTCCTCGAGGCACCTAACCGACAAGCCACTCCCGTCCGCCAACCATCAGCCACCAATCCGCCAATAACCCACACCGAGTCGTGGCCGCTGGCCACTACATGGCGCGCCGCTTCACGAACCGCACGCGGATCGGCATCTTGTGCGCAAGTCGCGACAGGCAAATCCTGGCCGCTTCCTCCGACACACCGCCGATTTCGTACAGGACGGTCCCCGGTTTGATCACGGCTGCCCAGTATTCGGGCTCGCCTTTCCCCTTGCCCATTCGGGTCTCGAGGGGAATCGACGTGATCGACTTGTGGGGGAAGACGCGCACGTACAGCCTTCCCTCGTTGCGGAGGTACTGACTGGCCGCGATACGTCCCGCCTCGATCGTCGCGGCCGCCAGCCATCCCGGCTGCTCGGCCTGGAGGCCGAAGTCGCCGAAGACGACGCGGTTGCCGCGAGAGGCATCACCTCTTATACGACCTCTTTGGCTTTTTCGGTGCTTGACCCTCTTGGGCATCAGCGCCATCGCCACTCTCCTCGTACATGCCTTGGTTGACCCACACCTGAACGCCGATGTTGCCCTGCGCTGTGGGGGCTTCGCAGAAACCGTAATCGATCTTTGCACGGATGGTCGAGAGGGGCATCGAACCAGCGATACCCTTCTCGCACCGCGACATCTCGGCACCGCCGAGACGCCCGGCAAGCTGGATCTTCACCCCCTTGGCACCCGCGTCCATGGTGGTGTCGATTGCCCGCTTCATGGTCCGACGAAACGCCGCCCGCTTGGTCAGCTGATCGCAGATGTCCTCGGCGATGAGCTGGGCCTGGATCTCAGGGCGGGCAACCTCCTCGACCTTCAAATTCACACGCCGACCGAGGAGTTGTTGGAGCTCGTCCTGAAGTCGATCGACTTCCTGACCCTTGCGCCCAATCAACACACCGGGTCGCGCCGAATGAAGGATCACCTTCACTTCGTCGCGAGTGCGCTCGATCTCCACCTTGGGAATCGCCGCGGCACGGTACTTTGTCTTCACAAACTTACGGACCTTGAAATCCTCCATAAGGAGATCTCGAAAGTCCTTCTTGGAGGCATACCAGCGACTCTTCCACGGCTCGGTGATGCCGGTCCGGAAGCCGACCGGATTGACCTTCTGTCCCATTACCTGGTTCCTGCCTGAGTGTCGAACAATGCCTGATAGTGCTGTGCTGGTTTCCGCTTCGCGAGATTCGGTGCAAGGGCACCGAAAAGCATCGCTATTACTCGCCCGGCGCCTCGAGGGCGACCTTGATATGGGACATCCGACGCTTGATCCCGAAGGCCATCCCGCGGGCACGAGGACGGATCCGCTTGAACATCGGACCACCATCAACGCGGGCATCGACGACAACAAGGTCATCCACCCCCGTGGCCTGCTGATGTTCGGCGTTCCCGAGAGCGCTCTTGATCACCTTCTCGAGCATCCGGGCGCCACGATGGGGCTGGAAGCGGAGAATGTCGAGCGCATCGTCGGCGAACTTGCCGCGGACAAGATCTGCCAAGGCACGCACCTTGCGAGGGCTGATCCGTGCAAATTTGTGGATTGCTGTGTAGGCCATTGCTTACCTCGTTCCCGCCGTAAGATCCTCTCGCCTGGACGCCCGACGCAGGGTCACTTCGCCGCTTCCTTGACCTTGCCACCGTGGCCGCGGAACGTCCGCGTCGGGGAAAACTCGCCCAGCTTGTGACCAACCATGTCCTCAGTGACGAACACCTTCAGGTGCTGCTTGCCGTTGTGGACCATGAAAGTCAGGCCGATGAATTCCGGCACGATCGTGCAGGAACGCGCCCAAGTCTTGATCGGGTCACGCTTGCTGCCGGACAGCTGCGCTTCAACCTTTTCATAGAG
>CANGIH010000423.1 GCA_947453875.1 Planctomycetaceae bacterium
AAGCGGCATGACGCTCTTCGCCTCCGTGCATGCCGATATCCGCATCGTTCTCGTCACCGCCCACGAAGACCGGACCCTCGAAGCCTTCGAAGCGGGAGCCTTCGATTACATCCTTAAGCCGGTCACCGCCGCCCGGATGAAAAAGACGGTCGAACGCCTTCGATACGCCGTGCGCCCGCCATCGCCGGTGCTTCGCGCACCCGGCGAGATGGAGAGGATGACGGTCGTCACATCGTCAGGCACGGTCTTCCTCCGCATCGACCACGTGCTCTGGATCGAGGCCCGGCAGAACTATTCGCGGATCCATCGGGCCGGCGGAAGTCCGCTGCTCGTGAAACGCCTGCTCGGCGATTTCGGTGAGGAGCTGCCATCGCGGCGATTCGCGCGCATCGGAAGATCGCTCGTGATCAATCTCGAGAGCCTCCGCGCGGTGGGGAGAGTCCAGGGCAACGGCGCAGTGCTTGAGTTTGCCGACTCTTCCGAGACCCTCGTCATCGGCAGGGCCGCGACCGTCAGGCTCCGGCAGCTGCTCGCCCCACAGCAGCGCTAGTTGTCCGTGGAAAAAGTCATCCCTCCCAGCGCGGTTACGCGATCCCTTCCCGCTCCATCGCCAGCCGGTCGTCGGCGTTGGCCCTGGCCATCGTGCCGAAGAGCAGGTCGCCGATCGGGAGGGCGACGTTGAAGTTTTTGTCGGGATGGCGGTGATGGAGGAAGTGGTGCCGGGCAAGATGCTTGTAGAGCGGCCAGCCGGCGAAAAACCTTCCCTCCGGCTTGTGCATCTCCATGTGGATCTGGTTCCACGCCAGATGATGGAGACAGACAACTACCGGAAAGAGTGCCGCGCCGGTGAGAGAGAAGAACGCCAGGATGGCGCTCACCGGCAGCGACTCGACCAGCCCCTCCCACACGTTCAGCTGGATGCCGCGGTCTTCGCCATGCGGCACCGGCTCGTCGTGGAACGACTTGAAATACTGTCGGTGATGGACGATCGCATGGCTGTCAAACATCCTCCAGCGGGCCGGTGCCTTCTGCGTGAGGAAGTTCCGCGGCTTCTTGTGCATCAGCCGGCTGTGGGCCCAGTGCTCGATCAGCGACATCAGCACGACGAGGCCGAGAAACCAGGCGACGATCTGGAACGCTTGCTGGAAGAACTGCGGCATACACCCTCCGTGGACTGTCGACACGAGGGAGACTTCTTTCCCCTCGGCCTCGTCCGTCGTCCCCGGAACTCGGGGGCTTTCGGGCGCGGTCGCCAATGGCAGGATCGTCGCAGATCGGGGGCGGGGTGGCGAGGGCGGTTTGCGGCCTTTTTCAGGGGTGGGGCCTTTGGCCTGTCCTGACGCTGTCCTGCCGGCGCCGAGGGGCCTCGTCCGCTGCAGCAATCACTTCCGCCGCTTCGGCAGGTCTTTGGAGCCTGCCACCGTCATGTTGAGGCCGATCTGGACGTTGACCGGCTGGCCCGCCACGTTGACCTCGATCTTGCCATTGAGATACCAGCCGAGGGAGCCGGTGGAGAATTCCTTGACCTCGGCTTCCATGACCACGCCGTTGATGACGACGGTCAGAGGGGAGGCCCCCTCGAGGAATTCGGAGCGGGTCACCGTGCAGGTCGATTTGGCCATCGGAGGATCGGTGTCAGGTGGAGTGTCGGGGAGGTGCCAGGAGAAGTGTACGGCGGCAAGGAGTCGGCTGGACACATCACCGCGGCGGACGCCTCCCGAGACGACCGGAGGCTTTCGCGCCGACGGCTTTTGCCCTGCGCCTGGAAATCTGTTCCTCGGGCTGGGCTGCGGAATGTCTTCATGGGACTCACGGCCTGATCTCGCGGAAGGTGAGATTGATCCGCTCTCCGACCGGCCGGCTCGTCTTGGGGATTTCGTGCTTCCAGAATCGCTGCATGGTGCCCGCCATGACGATCAGCGATCCATGCTCGACGGCGAATGCCCGCGTGTCCTTGGTGGCGTTGTGGCGGATCCGGAAGGTGCGCGTGGCGCCGAGCGAGAGGGATCCGATCGTGTCGCCCATCTCCGGTTCGTCGTCGGCATGGAGCCCCATGCTGTCGGCGCCCGAGCGGTAGCGGTTCAGGAGACAAAAGTTGTATCTCCCCATGACCCCCTCGATGGCCGCTTTCAGCGCGAGGAGCGTGGCGGTCCAGGGAGAGGCCCGATGGAGGGTGTTGGAATAGCGGTAGGTGAGTCCGGCATCGCCATGGGCGGCGGTGAGCCGGGGCTGGGGGTGGCCGAAGAGGGCTGGCCGCTGTTCCCACGAGGCTTGGTCGCGAAGCTCATGGAAGGCCTGATCGGCGGCGTCGGCGGGAAGGAAGCCCGGCGCATGGAGAAGCAGGCCGCCGTCGGCGAGATGGATGGTCTCGATCGGGCTCCCTGCAGAACGACAGTCGACGAGGCGTGCCGCCCCGCCGCGGCTGCCGACGAGGATCGCGGCCTGCCGGAATGCGCCTGCCAGGGCGACGGCGTCCTGTTGGCTGATGCCGATGACAAGAAGGCTCGGTTCGGGGGGCCAGGTCCCGTCAGCTCCCCTCCCCTGTCCATGGAGATAGGGAAGCCCGCTCGCCACGACACGCGCCTCGAGCCTGGTCATCCGCTCGGCGTTGGCGGCATCGGGAAGTGCGATCGAGAGGGGATTGCAGGCGGTGACATAAGCCCAGGTGTCGTGGCCTGACACGGCGAGGAGTGCGTCGAGCGGGGGGGATCGCTCGCCGCAGCGGATCGGGAAGCGATCTTCCACCCAGTAGGCGGTGGTTGCGTAGGCGGTGTTGAGCATCGGTCTGGTCGCCCCTCCTCCCCTCCGCCACGAGAGGGTGTCTGGTGCCCGATGGTTCCCCGATGGCGGGTGAACGGGCATCAACGCATTCTAGTGGGGGCGGAGTCGTGCCCCAGGCCGATCCGGGCTGGATTCGCGTCGGTCGGGATGGGACAGTCTCCGATGAGGGAGACACTGGCCCAATGACACGATCGCTCTGCTTGGTCGCGCATCCCGATGACTGCCTCATCTTCGGCTACCACTACATTCGCAGCCACCATCACCATCGATGGAGCATCGGCTACCTGGTGCAGCAGAACGATTCACCCCGCGTGGAAGAGATGCGGGGATATTGGGCGCGCCATTCAATCGGCGTC
>CANGIH010000424.1 GCA_947453875.1 Planctomycetaceae bacterium
AACGGGTCGCCGAGCGGTCCCTGCCTCGCCAGCCTCACGAATCACTGCCGTCTGACCATTCACCCTACTTTCAGGGAACGAATTCCCACAGAGTGTCTTACCGAAAATGCCCGATCTCGCCAGTAAATAACGCGTTTCGGGCATCCCAAGCCCCAAAGACGCGGAAAACGGCTGCCAAAACCGGGAGGTTTTCGACGTTCGACCGGACCTCACCCCCCAACGGAGGTAACCGCATCGGCCGGGCCGCCGAACATGGCCGGGAGCGGCATGTCGCGGAAATTAGACTCCTGGCCTATCCCGAGGCGGATCTGGAATCGCTCCACTGGCACCTCTGCTGCCCCTCCCTTCCGGCCGATCGTCGGCTTGACCCTTCCCCACGATCGCGTCGACGCGGTGCCGGTCACCTCGAGCGCGAGCGTGCCTGCCCTGTGCGGCGTGGCGAGCATCGGCGGCACCTCGACGGCCACCCCGCCGGAGATCGCGCGCACATTCAACTCCCGGCCGTCAAACCAGCCCCGGATCGAGTCCCGCTCCAGCCCGTCGCCCCGGAGAAAAATGGAAAACCCGTCGTGCGACGCCCGGTCATCGGGAACGATCACTCCCCGGCACCAGACGGGCCGCTGCGCGGGGGGGAAGCGATCGAGCAACGCCACAGGATCCGGGAACGCTCCGCCCCCCTGTCGCACCGTGACCCACCGGAGCGACGGATCGTGCGGATCGCGGTCATCGAGCGCTGCAGGCGGTTGGAGCCCCACGGCCGCATGGATCGCATTGAGAAGCACCCGGGCAACCTCCGGCTTCGCCAGATCATCGGCATGGCCGATCGAGGTGTAGATCGACCGGCCACCGTCAGCTCGGACGAAGTCCGTGAGCACCGGCTGCGCCGGTTCCCCCGGCACCTCGCCGGTGGCGAGCACACGGGTCTTTTCCGTGGCAGGGGTGATTCGATAGAGCGACCCGACCTGCTCGAGGGTTCCGCTCGCGGGAATTCCGGCGAGGAGGGGATCTCCCTCCGCGCCTGCGGCCACCTTCAGGATGGAGCGAAGGTCGTTGCCAAAGTGCCCGCTGTATTCGATCCCAAAAACATCCCGATCAAACTCCGGCCACGAATCGCGCCCGTCGATCAACTCCTTCGGCTCCCAGGCATGGCTTGCCGTGCGGATCCCGATCACCGGCTTGCCCGCAGCGAGAAACGCCCGCAGCGATCGCATCTCCTCGGGCCGCAGACCGCGGCGCCGCGCGGAGATGACGACAACATCAGCATCGGCCAGATTCACAAGCCCCGGCACCGAATTGGGATCGCCCTCGGCGACATGGTGCTCGACGACGCGAAACGCCTTGCCGAGATGGCGATGGGCGAACGCGGGGAGCGTGCGGTGGGAGCCATATTCCTCCTCGGCGATCACAAGCGCCGCCGTGGGCCGGGTGTCGCGAGGCGAGCGGAAAGGACCTCCGGCCTCGAGCACCTGGTCGCTCGAGATCGTCGGGCAGACGTGCCGCTCGACATGATCGACCATCCGGTCGGTACCGGTGAAGTGACTCACCCACGGCCACTGGGCCGGGTCGTACATCGTATCGGTGAGGTCGCGGACGAGGACGACGTCGTACCCAGCCTCCCCCATTCGCCGCAGTCCGAACGGGCGGCCGAGAACGCACATGTTGAGATGGACACCGACAAGCATCACGTGGCGAATTCCGCAGGCGGCGAGCACCCGGGCGACTTCGGAACCATGGTCACTGATGAAGTCCCGCGCGTCGTCGATCGGCACGAGGGGCGACTGCGTCTTCCAGGGCATCTTGGGATTCCGCCCCCTCCGTTCGAGTTCCGCTGCCCAGGCGGCATGCTCCTCCGGCTCGTCGTCCTCCCCGCCAAGCGACTGGTCGAGGGGATATTCGTCGAGGGTCTCCCCTGGCAGCCCCGAACACCACGAGGCATTCGCGGCCGACGGAGGCTCAAACCCGGCAGGGAGTCTTCTCTCGACGAGGTCGAGGACACGTCTCCGCGCCGCATGCCCTTCATACTGCGGCATGCAGTCGCTCGGCGCATGGATCACGGTCCCGCCGGCGGCACGGACGGTGTCGCAGAGTTTCGCGATCCGCGGCGCGAACTCCTCGAGTCGTTCGACCGCTCTCCGACAGTGATGGAGATCCCAGACGTCGCAGACGATGACCGCCGTCTCGGCAGGCTTCCACTTGGCGGATGATTCGGCCGCGCGACAAAACACCCGCTCCCCTCCATCGGGCTGCTGGCTCCGCAGCGAGAGATGAAAAACCAAGTCGTCCCCCGGCGTCGCGGGGGCGGCACGCATCGATGCCGCGATGAATGTTCCCCCGATCGCCACAAGCAGCGTCGCCAGAACCGATTCCGGAATTCTCATCGATGTTTCTCCCGATCCCTCCCCACCCCGGGCACCTTGCTGGTTGCCGGCCATCGATCCGGCAGGATACCGTACGGCAGGGGGGAAGATCGCTCGCTTTGGTCTGAACCCCACCGCCCGATCGATGGTTCTCCCCCCGGTAGCGCCCGAGGAAATCCGCTGATGCCGAAGCCCCACTCGCCCCCCACCTCGCACGACGCCCCTCCAGAGGCCGTTCCGTCCCGGCTGCCCCGCCGCGAGCTCCTCGCCGGTGCGGCTGCAGCGATCGCCCTGCCGACGATTGTCCCCGCCCGGGCCCTCGGCCTCGAGCCTGGGGTGGCGGCAGCGAGCGAACGGATCACGCTCGGCGTGATCGGCATCGGCCCGCGCTGCCGGTATGTCCTCGGTGCCATGCTCCCGTTCGCCGACGTCCAGTGCCTCTCCATCGCCGACGTCCAGGCGTCGCGCCGCGACGAAGGGAAGGCGATGGTCGACGCCCACTACGGCAACGCCGACTGCACGACGACGCGCGACATGCTCGAGCTGCTCGATCGGAAAGACATCGACGCCGTTCTCATCGCCACCGGCGACCGCTGGCATGGCGCCGCCTCGATGCTCGCAGCCGAAGCGGGCAAGGACGTCTACAGCGAAAAGCCGTGCGGAATCACGATCGACATCTGCCAGCGCCTCGCTGCCACGTTTGCCAAGACCGGCCGGGTGTTCCAGGCGGGCACGCAGCGGCGGAGTGTGCCGAACTTCATCAATGCGGTGAACCTC
>CANGIH010000425.1 GCA_947453875.1 Planctomycetaceae bacterium
CCGCCTCCCCGGCAATCCGCAGACGCAGTTTGTCCGGCGGAGGAACTTTTTCGGGAGTATCGCGATCCTCGACAGATGGGCCGTCATCGGCCTGAATCTCTCCGGAGTGCCGCTCGCCCGACGGCTGACCGTCCGCGCTGCCGTTCATTCCTCCACGGCACCGACCGGCGCCTCCACGCGAGCCCCTTCCCCCACCGGCCGCCAGCGGATGTTCTTGACACGGGCGACGGTGGAGTAGGTGGCGATGCCGAGCGGCTTCGACGGGAAGACCTCGTTGCGGATCGACACGATCCGGTTGGCGAGCTTTTGGTCGACCACCTGCTCATCGTCGAGCCAGCAGGAAATCCGCTCGGGGGTGACACGGACGCGGACGGTGTACCAGCGGCCCGACTTGAACTCCCGATAGGTGGTCGTGTCGTTGTGCGCCGCATCCTGGCCGTCGATGCTCGACAGCCCCATCACGCCCCCACCCCAGCCGCCGACGATGAAGCTGCAGGGATCGTCTCCGACCGGGAATGTCAGGCCACAGAAGAAATCGTTGCCGTCGACCCGCTGGGCCTCCAGTTCGATCTCGTAGTTCTGCTTCGGGACATCCTTCGTCCAGGTGATGCCGCTCATGTCGGCGCCACGGCCGATCATGATCGAGCCATCGTCAACGGCGATCTCCCCCTCGCCGCCGAAGGCCGTCCGCTTCCAGCCGCCGAGCGATTCACCGTCGAAAAGCGATTTCCAGCCGGCGTCACCAGCGTCGGCGGCACGGGCCTTCGGTGGCTTCTGGGCGGCGGTGAGCTCGGCGACGATTTGATCGGCCTTGTAGACGGTGCGCAGGGCCGCGAGGATCCCGGCGGCATCGACCGACACGGCCCGACTCTGACGGTCGTCGTAGGCGACATCGAGGATGAGCGACTGGATGTTGCCGTCGAAAATCAGGCCGACGAGTTCGCCGTCGCGGTTGACCACCGGGCTGCCGGAGTTGCCGCCGATGATGTCGGCGGTGGAGACGAAGTTGAACGGAGTCTTGAGGAAGGAATCGTCGGCCTCGAGCCCCTTCCGCTCCTTCTGCCAGCGCGAGGGAAGATCGAACGGCGGCGTCTCCTTCTTGAGCGTGGCCCGGTCGAAGAGGCCGGCATAATGGGTGATCGGATCGATCCGCTTCCCATCCTGCTCGTATCCCTTCACCGTGCCGTAAGCGAGGCGGAGGGTGAAAGTGGCGTCGGGATAGAGACCGTCGCCTGCGATCGCGTATTGGGCCTGCGTGATTTCCGCATGGGCCTGCTGCTTTACTTCTCGGGCCGCCTCGATGATCTTCCGCAGCCGACGGGATTCCCCATCGACCGCGGCGGCGAGAGCGATCATCGGATCGCCCGACTTCTCCACCGCCTTGGCGCCGCCCGCGAGCCCGGCCTGATAGATCTCGCGGCGTGTATCGCGGGCAGGATCACGACCGGCCTCCGCGGGCCGCTTGCCGAGGCCCGTCCCCTTGACCAGTTCGGCCGCCCGGTCGCGTGGCGATTTGCCGACCAGCACCCCCTTCACCACGGAATCCTCGACACCGAGAGCACCGACCATGAAGGTCAGCGAATCGGCGAGCTTCACCGTCTCGAGGTGATCGTAGACCGGCTCGTCGGAGAAAAGACCGAGTTCGAGCGATTCACGGGCCGAGTCGCGAAACTCGCGGAGCCGCTCGCCACTCGGCTTGGCCTGCTCCTCCGCGGCCCGGAGGATCGTCCGCGCGGTGGCGAAATACTTGCTGTTGAACGCCGCAGCCCCTTCGAGAAGGTTGAATCGCAGGGCGACGGCGTCGATCTCCTTTTCTGCTTCCTCGATGCGGTCAAACGGCGTCGGCTTGCCGCGCGTCGTGGCCGACTTCGCCATCTCCTCGCGCAGGTGGCGTTCCGCCTCCTGCTTGCGGGCCATCACACGCGGATCGAGGAGCCCGGCAAGGAGACCTTCGCGTGCCTTGCGGCTGTTCTGCACCCCGAAGAGATCCTCCGACGCCTGCCGGGCCTCCTCGGGCCCCTGCCCCGAGTAGACGCCGAGCATCACCTCGAGACGGCGGAGCGTGGCCAGCGCCATCGGCATCTGCCGATCACGCATGGCGACGAGTTCGCGCATGGTGTTGGCCCGGTCGGTGTGGCCAGGGTGCCCGGAGACGAACACGAGTTCCCCTTCGCGCACCGGCTCGGAGCCCCAGGCGAGGAAATGCTCCACCTTCGCCGGCTGGCCATCCTCGTAGGCCCGGAAGAGGCACATGTCGAGGTTGAAGCGGGGAAACTCGAAGTTGTCGGCGTCGCCGCCGAAGAAGGCGATTTGGCGCTCGGGGGCGAACACGAGGCGCACGTCGGTGTATTTCTTCGCCCGGTAGAGATGGTAGGCCCCCCCCTGGAAGAGCGTGACGACGTCGCTGCGCAGCCCGGTCTTGGCAAGCGACGCCTGCTCGATCGCCGCCATCGCTTTGCGACGGGCCGCAAACGCATCGTCGGCCGACATGCCCGGCTCGACCGCCGCCTGAACCTGCGTCGTCACATCCTCGATCGAGATCAGCACATTGAGCTCGAGGTCGTGGCAACGGAGTTCGTCGTCGCGGGTAACCGCCGCGAAGCCGTCGCGGTAGTAGTCATGGGTGTCGTCGCCGAGTTTCTGCAGGCTGTCTGCCCCGACGTGATGGTTGGTGAGAACGAGGCCGTCGGCGGACACGAACGACCCAGAGCCGCCGGAATTGAAGCGGACACTCGACTGCTGAAGGTGGAGGAGCCACTCCGGGGTCGGCTCGAAGCCATGATCTTTTTTGAGCCTCTCGAGCGGCGGCTGATTGAAGAGCCACATTCCCTCGTCGGCCCGGGCCACCGGCAGCCCTCCGCAGAGCACGAACCAGGCCCATGCCGCGGCCACCAAGGCGCCATGCCTGCCGAGAAAAGCCGTCGATCGTCGCTCGTTCATGGGTCGTGATCCGAAAGGGGAGGAAAAAGCCCCGGCAGCCGGGCGGAGCCTCACCTTAAGGGTAACGGATCGTGGGCCGGCAGAAGAAGCCGGCCAGCCAGACTTGGCGCGGGCAAGTGTACGAACGTACACTTCCCAAGCAACACGGGGGGATCCGGCCACGGCTGCCGGGCACCGGCCGACAACCAGCC
>CANGIH010000426.1 GCA_947453875.1 Planctomycetaceae bacterium
CGCAGAGATAGACGGCGTCGTGGCCGCGGAGCTTCTGGAAGCGGACGAAGATGTCGGTCTGGATGTACTCGACGAGGTGCCCGAGATGAATCTGCCCATTGGCGTAGGGCAGGGCGGACGTGACGAGGATTCGGCGGCGTGGGTCGTGCATGGGGGCGCTGTAGGGGCACTGAGCGGCGGAGGGGAACGCGAATTGTAGGAACCGGTCGCGAAAGGGGGAAACGGCGCGGGGGGAGGGTGACTGGGAAAGCCCCCGGTGCGGCTCCAGAGGCGAAAGTGACCTTGCCGCTCCCCGGTCACCCCGGCACTATCCGCCCCGCTTCGGCAGTTCCCGTGAGGATGCCCGGCCTCCGTTCCCCGTCGTCTTCGATTCCGCGCAGCCACCGAGCATGGAGCCCCGGATGAATCCCCTTCCCCGAGTCACCGTGCGGGCCGCCGTGCGCCAGGGGGCGGCGATGTCATGGGTGATGACGGCCCTGATCCTCTCCCTGCCGCCCGCCCCCACGATCGAGGCGGCCGCTCCCGCGGCGGGATCGGGCACCGCTGCCGCGCTTGCCCCCACCGATGTCGTGCTGCTCGATTTCTCCGCCTCCTGGTGCGGCCCGTGCCGTTCGATGGCCCCGCTGATCGACGAGGTTGCGGCTGCCGGATGGGTCGTGCGGCGCGTCGATGTCGATCGTGAAGGGGACCTCGTTCGACGCTTCGGCATCACGGGGGTGCCGTGCTACGTGCTGCTGGTGAAGGGACAGGAAGTCGATCGCATCAACGGTGCCACGACCCGCGTCGAAATTGAACGGATGCTTGCCAAGAGTCGTCCCGACGCGCCGGCCGGTGCCGCGGCGCTCGCCGCACGCTCGTCGCCGGTGGCGGCGATCCCTGGCATTCCGGTGCCACCACGTCATGCCGATTCCCCGTTGGCGCTCGAGTCGTCCGGGCGACTTCCCCCCCCCATCCCGGCGACGGTCGTGGGGGCTCCGGCTGGCCTGAGTCCCGTTGCGGGGAAGGCTCCGGCGCGGTTGCAATCGCCTTCCGACACCCGCTCCCTCGCCGATGGCTTCGGCCGTCAGCCGGCCCCGGTGCTGCAGGCCCCCGATGCCGCCGTCGCTGCGACGCTCGACCCGGCGGCCCGCGCCGCGCTCGAGGCCCGATTGATGGCCGCCACGGCCCGGCTCCGCGTCGCTGGGGGCGATGGCGTGTCGCTCGGGACCGGCACGGTGATCGACTGCCGTCAGGGGGAGGCGTTGATCCTCACCTGCGGGCACATCTTCCGCGACTCGGCCGGGAAGGGGAGGGTCGAGGTCGACCTGTTCGGCCCCGGAGGAGATCGTGGGATCGCCGGGCAGGTGATCGCCTGGGATCTGAAGCGGGATCTGGCGCTCGTGAGCATCTTCACCGACGCGGTGATCGAGCCGGTTCGTGTCGGTGGCGTCGATCGTGACACCTCCACCGGTGAACCGGTCCTTACGATCGGCTGCAACGGCGGCCAGGATCCGACGATCCACCACAGCCGCGTCACGGCGGTCGACAAATATCTCGGGCCTCCGAACGTGCAGGTTGCCGGTCAGCCGGTCCAGGGCCGCAGCGGCGGTGGCCTGTTCGGAACCGACGGCACGCTCATCGGCGTCTGCAACGCCGCCGACCCGACCGACAACGAAGGGCTGTTTGCGGCGCTTCCTTCGATTCATGACCAACTCGACGAGTCAGGCCTCGCCTTCGTCTACCGCAACGCCTATCCCAGCAATGCCGTCGCCTCCACCCTCGGCACCGATGTGCCGACGATGCCGGCGGAGATGCCCGCAGTGTCTTTCGACCGTCGCGATCGTGCCGATGCGCTCCCCACCACTTCGACCGAATCGACCGCCGCCGCGGCGCTCACCGCCGGCGAGCAGACGTTGCTCGATCAGGTACGGCAGCATGGTGGGAAAGCCGAGGTGATCTGCATCGTCCGCCCCCACGGGGCGCCGCAGGATGCGAGCGAGGTGTATGTTCTCCAGGGTTCGAGCCGCGGATTCGTCGATCAGATTTCCAAGGCCCATGGTGGTCGGCCCGCTCCAGTAGCGACCGTGCCGGGGGTCGCCGTCGGCCCCGCCACACCCCCGCGATGATCTCCTTGCCATGATCCAATATCTGGTGCGACACGGGCAGAGCGTGTCGAACGTCGAGGAGCGGGTTCAGGGGCAGGAGGATGTCGGGCTCTCCGATCTCGGTCGCCGTCAGGCCGCCGCGGTCGCCGAGTGGGCTGCCCGGCTCCACGACGCCACGCCCGTCGCCGAGATCTGGTCGAGTCCGCTCATCAGGGCGCACGACACCGCCGCGGCGATCGGTGCCCGCCTCCGTCTCCCCGTCCGCTCCCTCGGCGACCTTGCCGAACTGCACGCGGGCATCTTCCAGGGCCATCTGTGGGCGGATCTCGAGGCGACCTTCCCCGAGGCGGTCGCCAGGTGGCGGAGCGGCGATGCCGACTACTGCATTCCGGGGGGGGAATCGCGGTCTGGCCTTGCGGCCCGTGGCCGCATGGCCCTTGAACACCTCGCCGCGCGGGATGTGCCCTCGATGGTGATCGTCGCCCACGGCGGCATCCTCACCGCGGCGCTTGGCAGCCTCCTTGGCCCTTCGCACCCGGTGCTCGCGTCGGCCGCGATGCGGCCATTCACGAAGCTGCCGAGTCTGGCCAATGCGTCAGTGTCGGTGCTCGAATGGCCCGGGCCGGTTCTCCACCGGTTGAACGACACCGGCCATCTCGAGGATTGACGCCGCGATCAGTTCGCCGGACGGACGTCGATCGTCACCGGCACCGCGTTGACCATGTTCGCGGTGCCGAATCCTGCCCGCCCCGTGGCCCGGATCGTCACCTGCCCCACGCCGAGGACATCGGCCGGTACCTCGACGGTCGCTTCGGCGCCGGCCGTGCGGCCGATCACCCGTCCGTTGCAGAACACCGTCACACCCTCGAGGCTTTTGCCGGCCACGCTCACCCGCACCGTACCGTCGGCTTTCACCGTCTCCGGATGGACGCCGAGCGCCAGTGAGCGGCCATGGTTTGCGGCGCTGAAGGGGATGACGAGGCGGCCCTGCGTCTCGACGGTCGAGGACGAGATCCCCACCACCCGCATTTCGTGGTAGCCA
>CANGIH010000427.1 GCA_947453875.1 Planctomycetaceae bacterium
TCGATCGACAAGAAGTGGAACAACCACAAGCACTACGCCGATCATGGCCAGTCGATCGGCAGGCTGCTCCTCCTCGCCCGACGCCTGTGCGAGCGCGGGGCGGGGTTTGTCACCGTGACAACGAGCTTCGTCTGGGATATGCACGCCGACATCAACAACGCCCCCGTCACCGAGGGGATGCGGTATGTCGGTGCTCCGTTCGACCGGGCCGTGGCGGCGTTCATCGACGACGTCGAGGCCCGTGGGCTATCCGACAAGATCCTCCTCGTCTGCTGCGGCGAGATGGGGCGAACGCCCCAACTTAACGCCGCCGGTGGCCGCGACCACTGGGGGGGCCTCGCTCCGCTCCTTCTCTACGGCGGAGGGCTCGGAAAGGGGATCGTCGTCGGCCGATCGAGCCGTGACGGCGGTCAGCCAGCTTCTGATCCCGTGACGATCCCCGACCTCGTCGGCACAATCACGCGTTCGCTCCTCGATCTCTCCGAGGTGCGGCTCCTCGACAGCCTCCCCAAGTCACTCCAGGCAACGCTCTCCCAGGGGCGGCCGATCCCCGGTCTCGGCTGATCCGTTTTCTCGTTGCTCATCCGCCCGGGCGAAGCCACCGAAGCACCGTCACGATGCACCAGGCGGCACCAAGGCCTGCGAGGAGAAGCGAACCGACAAATGCCGGCACTCCTGCGGCAGGTAGATCCGACACGGTTTGGCTGTCGATTCGTGCCCACATCGACCCCAGGCCGGCGACCAGCATGATCGTCCCGATGGTGATCGACGGGGAGCAGGCGGGCCCGAGCCGGTCGCGGAGGAGCGCCGCCCCCCAGGTAACCAGCAGCCAGAGAAAGGCGACCACGACGACGAGGAGACGGATGTCGGCTCCAGCGAGATCTTCTCGATGCCCCGAGGCGAGCGCCAGGCCAAAGCCTCCGGCGAGGAGCAGGCCGCCGATCGCGCACGCCGCCAAGCGCCGCAGCGGCGAGAGCCCGCCGACGATCTCGGCAAGCGCCGCAGGACGATCGAAGCGGAGCCCGAGGAGCATCGCCTGCCGGTGGATCGCCGCGGCCAGCACCGCCAGCGCCACGCCGAAAGCGCATCCGGCCAGCCAGCCTGCGGCCGCGGCATCGCCGGCCATCGAGTTGCGGCACACACACCAGCCGAGCCAGGCCACGTCCAGCAGCATCAACCAGACAACCACCGTCCGGGCGATGGCCGGCTGCCTCAGCATCGCGACCGACCGATTGATCACCCCCAGCGACCACACGGCCACCAGACCGAGAAATGGTGTCAGCCCCGCGATCAATCCCCGATCCAGCGCGTCCTTCCCCTCCTGAAACACCCCCATCCCGAGGCCGGTGACGGCCGCCGCGACCGTCGCCTCGGGGAGACGCTCCACGAGTATCGTCTGCCAGCCGCAGGCCGAGCAGGCACGCGTCCCCATGAGGCGACCGAAGGCGAGGTAGATCGTGCCCCCAAGAAGGCAGGACGCCGCCGCAAGGTGGAGCATGGCAACGGCGAGAGCCATGCCCCGCCAGAGGGCCGTGGCGGGCGCATCGGGCACGGCGGCATTCATTGGCTGCGAGCAGCCCCAAGCAAACAGGAGACAGGCGACGAGAAGAGCGCCCCCAGCCCCCCCGCCGATGCGCGTTGCCACAGCCCGCGGGAGCCGATGCCGGGTGCGATCCCACACACACGCCGCGAAGGCGGCAAGCGCCAGCCAAACCCACGCCGCGGCCAGGAGCCAGTTGGCCGACGGCATCGTTCAATGCCCCGCCGGATGCGATCCGGTGGCTGCGGCAGCCTTGCCACCGACCTTCAGGTGGTCAGGAAGCCATTCGTCATCCCCTTCGTCGGGGTTGGCGAGCGATTCCTGCGGAATCATCTCCTCGTGGTCGTCGACCGGCCCAGCCCCGCCGATGAACGAGTAGGCCACGGGGAGGAGGACGAGGATCAGGACCGTCGTCACCATCTCGCCAAAGACCATCGAGGTGGCCATTGGAATGAGGAACTGGGCCTGAAAGCTCTTGTCGAAGAGGAGCGGAAGGAGGCCGCCGACGGTCGTCACGCTCGTGAGGAACACCGGACGGAAGCGGAGGCAGCCCGCCTCGCGGAGCGCCACCTTCATCGGCCTCCCCTCACGGACGCGCTGATTGATGAAGTCGATGAGGACGATCGAATCGTTGACAACGATTCCCGAGAGCGCGACCACGCCGAACATCGTGAACAGCGTCAGCGGGAGCCCCATGATGGCATGACCGAAGACGGCGCCAGCGATACCGAAGGGGATCGCCAAGAGGATGAGGAGCGGCTGCAGATAGGAGCGGAACTCCATCGTGAGGAGGACGAACATCGCGAACACCGACACCGTGAATCCCAGGCCGAGACTGCGGAGCGACTCGTTCGTCTGCTCCTGTTCCCCCTCCCAGCGGACGCGGACGTCGGGGTATTCGGCGAGGAGCGTCGGCATCAGTCGCTTCTCGATGTCGTTGGTGACCTGCGTACTCGTCAGCCCCGAGCCGACATCGAGATCGGCGGAGATCGTGATCGACCGCTTTTGGCCAAGCCGGTTGATCTCGGAATAGCCACGATCGACCTTGATGTCGGCCAATTCGGTGAGCGGACGGGAGATCCCGTCTCCCCCTTTCACGCGAACATCGTCGAGGACGGCCGACGTCCGCCGCTCCTCGCGCGGATAGGCGACGAGGAGCTTCACCTCGTGGCGCCCACGCTGGAGTCGCATCACTTCCTCGCCGTAGAAGCTCGCCCGGATCGTCGAGGCCACATCGGAAAGCGATACCCCCATCGCCTCGGCCCGGGGCTTGACCTTCATCTGGTATTCCCACTTGCCCGGTCGGGAGTCGTCGTCGATGTCGATCACCCCCTGATATTCGGCGAGAAACGCCTTCGTCTTTACAACGGCTGCGTCCAGGTCGCGGGCCCCGTCCTCGGACGCCGGCGCGAGGAGTTTGAACTCGATCGCCTTGCCGGCAGGGCCGATGTTCTCCGACGCGAAGACGACGCTGTCGACCCCGGGAATGCTCCCGGTCGCCTTCCGCCATTCGGAGAGGAACGCCTCGCTCGTGACGCTCCGGTGGAGCGAGTCCTCGAGTTCCACGCTCACGGCGCCGA
>CANGIH010000428.1 GCA_947453875.1 Planctomycetaceae bacterium
CTTCGCCGCGAGGGACTCCGGGAGCCAGGCGACACGGCCATCCCGCGCTTCACCGCGCCACTGTGCCCAGTCTGGGTTCTGGAATTTCCCCACGGCTTCGGCCCCCCGCTCCCCCGGGACCGCGATGGTGCCGGCATCCTCCAGGGCAGGTGCCGCCAGTGGCGACTGGGCATCGAGCGGCACGAAGCCCCGCTTCGTCTCGATGGCAAGCCTGAGGACCGGATCGTGGCGGACCGCGAGGAGAGCCTCGAGGATCGCGCCCCTGGTCGGCTCGTCGAGCGTGCCATCGACGAAGGCGGTGATGAAGGGGATTTCGGCCGTCTCCCCCACCACCTTCAGATCCCCCTTCTTGATCGTGCCACAGCCTTCGAGGAGCGGCTGGGCGTAGCTCGAGATCACGGTGGCCACCGCCTTTCCGGACTTGCCAGCCTCGATCACCTCCTCGGCCCCGTCGCTGCAGGCTTCGGCGAAAGGCCCCTCCCCGGAGACGACGATCCCCGCCGCGGCGAAGAGTTCGCGAGCCGCCGCATGCTTTTCGTCACACGATTCCGTGCCGAGGATCACCCGATGGCCGGCGAGATCGGCGATCGACGTGGCCTGGTCGTCACCGCGGACGACGACGAGCCCGCGCTGCGTCGTCGCGCCTTTGAGATCGGTGAGATCGGCCACAGGAAGAAGCGTCCGTCGCGTCGTTTGCCCATCGGCCACGATGACCGACCGCTTGCCGATGACGATGTCGGCCCGGGCGCTCTTCCCCTCGCCGACCGTCCCCACCGCCTTGACGAGCGACTCGCCGAAGAGCACCGCCACCGGCCGCCCGAGCGCCTTCTCCAGATGGGCGGCGAGCTTGGTGTAGTCGCGCTGCGCGTAGCCCTTCACGCAGGGGCAGGAAAGGGGCGATGCGAGCGGATCCATGACGACAAGCGTCAGGCCGGGCTCGGCCGCCGCGAGGATTCCAGACCAGGCGACGATCGCCACGGCGGAAAGCAGGAGGCCCCGACAGAGACACTCGATGACGCGCATGTCGCCCCCCGGGTGATTCGAAAAAAGAGACTCGGGAACCGAGCCGACCGATCGGCCGACGGTTCGCTCAGCCCGCCTTCTCAAGGACCACGACCGTCCCCTTTTGGACGTCGAGGTAGTAGAGGAGGTCGCCGTCAGCCGACATGCCGATCGAGGAGTTCTTGCAGCCGGCCTGGACATCGGCCACGCCGACCACCTCCTTGAACTCTCCATCGAGCGAATACCGCTTCACGAGGCCGTTGCTCTCGGAGGTGAGCAGGCAGCCGTCGCCGTCGAGGCAGGTGTTCATCGGATTGCAGCAGCCGCCGAACCCCTTCGTGATGTCGGCCATGCTCGTCTCGCCGAACTCCCGGATCGGCTCGCCGTCGAAGTCGACGAGGCGGACCTGATGCCGCGAGTTTTCTGCGATCGCCAGGCCTCCTTCCACCGCCTGCACATCCATCTGGCCGCAGCAGCCGGCGAGCCCTTCGACGATCCGCACCGGATCGGCGAGATCCGACGTGCAGCGCCAGACCGCGAAGCCATGACCGACTTCCTGGTTCGTGACGAGGAACACATGCTCAGCCGTCACCGCCACGCGGTGGATTTGTCGCACTCGCTCGATCGCCTCGTCGACGATCTGCTCGTCGGTCATGTTCTCCCGCGACTCGACATGGGCCTTCATGCTCTCGCACGACTGCTTGTAGAGCTTGACCATCTCCTCGGGCTGGAAGCCGGGATCCCCCTCCTTCTTCCCTTCGAGCTCCGCGACCATCTCCTCCTGCATCTTCATGCTCTGCCTGTAGCTCTCGATCTCCGCGGCATGGCGAGTCTTCACTTCCTCGATGAATTCCTCACGCCCTTCCGGCGAGAGGGTGAAGTGGGGTGCATCGGCCGCGGCAAGCTTTTCACCAGCGGCGGAGAAGTGGGCGACGTTCGAGCCCCCCACCACCCACAGCGAACCATCCGGGCCGGGATTCACGCCGCGCGGCGAAAAATCGAGCGGCACCGAGCGATCCTCACGGCCATCGGCCGAGAGCCAGACGAGCCGATTGCCGACGGTGGCGGGATCGTGGGTGTCGACGACGGCGCCGTAGGCGTCGGCCTGGCCGGTGACGGCGGCGAGCCGCCCTTCGCCGAGTGCACAGAATCCGAGGATCTTCCCGTAGGCGGGATCGATCGCGATCGACCGGGCCTCGCGGTAGGGAGCGGAGGCGCGGAACTCGTCAAGCGACTCTCGCTCGCGTTTGAGCTGTGCCTCGTAATCGTCCTGGCCGCTGAGGACGTTCGCCGCCCGCACGACAGGGTTCTCGACCGGCTTGCGGGTGGCGAAGCCGAACCAAGCGAGGATCACCGCCACCACGAAGGCAATCGTCGATGCGCCGCTGTTCATGGTCGTGCTCCCGAGTTGCCGTTTGTCACCCCATCCCCGTCGACGAAGTCTACCGCTCCCCCGCCGGCCGGGGAATCGAATCCGCGCCACCGCCGCGGCCAGCCGGCCAGCCGTTCACCCGATCTCCCGCTCCTCCAGTCGCCACAGGACACCGGCCCGCAGCCCCAGACCAACGATAAGGATTGCCCCAGCGACCAGCAGCGCCGCCCGGAGATCGTCCGGCTTCGAGACCGACAGGACATACCCCATGGCGACCAGAGCACCGATCGACGCCGCCACGAGGAGGATGGCGGTGAGCGTGCCGACCACGAGCGGCCAACGTGTCACGGCAAGGAGGAGCGTCAGGGCGTGGACCATAGCGAGGGTTCCCACGAACACCATCCCTGCCACCCCCCACGCCCATGGCCCGCCCTCACGGGACCAGACGACCCCCACCACCAGACACGTGGCGCCGAGGCTCGCCGGGAGGACAAGATCGTGGGCGATCGCCTGCCGCAGCCCCCGCCAGTAGTCGGCCCGCGACACCGGCCGGAGGAAGTCGATGACGAGGCTGCCGCGACGCTGGAACCACAGGGTGATCGTCATCGACAACGCCATCGCGTATCCCTGCCAGGCAGACATGCCGATCGTCATCGGAGCGAACGCCGAGAACGGTGGCAACGCCTGCACGGTGCCCCGCGCCGTCATCCGGCCGATGAGAAACGTCATGATGAACATCAC
>CANGIH010000429.1 GCA_947453875.1 Planctomycetaceae bacterium
GTGGACGGGGGTGGCTCGATCGATCTCACGCGGAGCGTGCGGTTTGGGGGGACGGGCGAAGCGGTCCCGGCAACGAACCTTGTGTCGGTGGGCCCTGGCGGGCTCGTCCGTCCGCTCTCCGATGGCTCGGCGAGCTTGAGGATCGTCCATGGCGAGCCGGGCAGCCCAGGGCTTGTCATGAAGGAGATCCCGGTGACGGTTGCGGGGACGAAGACCGTTCCCGACGTCGACTTCGTCCGCGACGTCAATCCGCTCCTGGCGAAGATGGGCTGCAACCAGGGGACCTGCCACGGGGCGGCGAAGGGGAAGAACGGCTTCAAGCTTTCGCTGCGCGGCTACGATCCGATCTTCGACGTTCGCGCGCTGACCGATGATCACGGCGCACGTCGCGTGAATCTCGCGAGCCCCGACGACAGCCTCATGCTCCTCAAGGCGGCGGCGGCGGTGCCCCATGCCGGTGGCCTGCTCACCCGCCCCGATGATCCTGCCTATCAGGTTGTCCGCCGGTGGATCGAACAGGGTGCGAAGCTCGATAACGCCACGCCGCGTGTGACGAGCATCTCGGTCTTCCCGACCGCCGCCGTGATCGAGACGCCTGGGCGTCGGCAGCAGTTCCGCGTCGTCGCCAACTACGCCGACGGCCGCACGCGCGACGTCACCCGTGAGGCGTTCCTCGAGAGCGGCAATGGCGAGGTGGCTAGCGCCGACCGTCAGGGGCTCGTGACCGCCGTCCGTCGTGGAGAGGCGCCGATTCTTGTCCGCTATGAGGGCTCTTACGCTGCCGTCACGCTCACCGTGATGGGGGACCGCTCCGGTTTCCAGTGGGCGCAGCCCGAGGCATGGGGTCCGATCGATTCGCTCGTCGCCGGCAAGTGGCAGGCGATGAAGATCGAGCCGTCGCAGATGTGCGGCGACGACGAATACCTCCGCCGGGTGTCGCTCGACCTCACCGGCCTGCCGCCGTCGGCGGCCCAGGTGAAGTCGTTTCTTGCCGACCCGCGAGACACGCGGATCAAGCGGGCCGAGGTGGTGGCGAGGCTCCTCAACAGCGATGCCTTCGTGGAGCACTGGACCAACAAATGGTCTGACCTTCTCCAGGTGAATCCGAAGTTCCTCGGGGCCGAGGGGTCGAAGGGCCTGCGCGACTGGATCCGGGGAAAGATCGCAGCCAACACCCCCTACGACCAGTTCGCCCGCGAGATTCTCACCGCCACCGGATCGAACCGGGAGAACCCCGCTGCCGCCTATTTCAAGACGCTCCGCGACCCGCTGGCGACGATGGAGAACACGACCCACCTCTTCCTTGGCGTGCGGTTCAATTGCAACAAATGCCACGACCATCCCTTCGAGCGTTGGACGCAGGATCAGTACTACGAGACGGCCGCGTTTTTCGCGCAGGTCGGCCTCGATCGCGATCCTGAGAGTGGCGATCGCAACATCGGCGGCACGGCCGTCGAGGGGGCCAAGCCGCTCTACGAGATCGTCGTCGACCGGGGATCGGGTGAAGTGACGCACGAGCGGACCGGCAAGCCCGTCGCGCCGAAGTTCCCCTTCGACTGTGCCCATGCCGAGTCGGATGGGATGAGCCGACGCCAGCAACTCGCCGCGTGGATGACCTCCGCCGAAAATCCCTACTTCGCCCGGAGCTACGTTAACCGGCTGTGGGGCTATCTCTTCGGCACCGGAATCATCGACCCGATCGACGATATCCGCGCCGGCAACCCGGCGACCAACCCGGCTCTCCTCGACCATCTCACCAGGTCGTTCATCGACAGCGGCTTCGACATGCGGCGTGTTCTCACCGAGATCTGCACGTCGCGGACTTACGGGCTCTCCGTCAATGCCAACCGCTGGAACGACGACGACAAGATCAACTATTCACATGCCCTTCCCCGGCGGCTGCCGGCCGAGACGCTCTACGACACGCTCCACGCCGTCGTCGGCTCACCGACCCGGTTCCCCGGCTATCCGGAAGGGACGCGTGCCGCGGCATTGCCCGATGTCTCGGCAGCGCTCGGTGCCGGCTTCCTCCAGACCTTCGGCAAGCCGACTCGCGAGAGCGCCTGTGAATGCGAGCGGGCCGGCGGAGTGGCACTCGGGCCGGTGATGGCGCTGGTCAGCGGCCCGGCGGTGGGGGATGTGCTTGCCGATCAGGGAAGCGAGCTTGCCAAACTCGTCGCCAGCCAGGCCGACGATGACCGGCTTGTCAATGAAGTCTTCCTCCGGATTCTCAATCGGCCGAGCCACCCGGAGGAGATTGCCGCGGTGAAACGTGCCTCCGACGAGATCGCCGCCGACCACGAGGCGCTCTCGGCGGAGCTTGCCGCCTCCGAGGCGAAGTGGAAGGAACGCAGGGATCTCCTCGAGGCCGAGCGGCTGGCTCGCATCGAGGCGGCGAAGAAGGCGCTCGCGGACGGGCACGTGGCCTACGAGCCGCGGCGCGTGGAATTGGAGCAGCATCGGGCCGATCGGCTCGCCGCAGCGGTGGCGGCGATCGAGGCCTACCGCTCCAACCCCTGGGCGGCGCTTGAGCGGACGGAGCGGGAGGTGGCTGAAGGGGCGACGTGGCAGGTGGTCGTTCCCACTGCCATGCAGTCGCGTGCCGGGGCGACGCTCACAGTGCAGCCCGATGGTTCGATCCTCGTCGGCGGCACCCTGGCCGACGACACGACAACGCTCACGATCCCGTTGCCGGCCGGCAGCTACACCGGACTGCGTCTCGAGGTGATTCCCGACCCGAGCCTCCCCGGGGCGGGGGCGGGCCGGGCCGACGACGGCAACTTTGTCCTCACCGAGATCCTCGGCGACACCGCCCCGGCGGCTCGTCCCGGTGAGAAGGTGCCGCTCGATTTCAGCCGGGCGGTGGCCGACTTTTCGCAGCAGAATCTCGGCGTCGAACTGGCGATCGACAAGAATCCCACGAACCCCGGCCAGGGATGGGCGGTCCATCCGAAGATGGCCGAGCCCCACTGGGCTGTGTTCGAGTTCCGGGACCCGCGGGTGCTGGCGGAGCCGGGGCTGTTGACGGTGGTTCTTGAGCAGCGTTTCCAGGGCGCGAAGTGGAACCTGGGCCGGTTTCGTCTCTCGGCCACGA
>CANGIH010000430.1 GCA_947453875.1 Planctomycetaceae bacterium
GGCGTCCCAGTCGACCGTGCCCGTCTCCGGGAGGTCGACCAGCATCACGTCGAGCAGGCACTCCGGCTCCGGGCTGTTGCCAGAGTCCTCGGGGCCGGTAAGGACAAAACCACGGCGGGCGATCTCGTGGTTGGACTCGCCGGTCTTGCGGGCCACGGCGTCGAACAGGTCGCGGTCGGACATGACAAGGGATCTCCATGGAACGAGGGAAACGCAGGGACACCGGCCGCCAACGAAGCGGGCCGGAAGAAGAGAGGCCAGCCAGAGGGGCCGACCGGGAAACGAAAAAGCCGTCGCAGCGATGGCGGCCTGGGGCGGCTGAAACCACAGACCGGAAACTGGGCTTGGCATACCTCGAACCTAGAGGTATCAATCCAGCATGCGAAGGAAACGAACGAACCCGGACTTTCTCAACGGCGTGCCAGAACTGCTGGTTCTGAGCCTGTTGTCTCGCCGTGAGATGCACGGATACGAGCTAGTCCAGTCGATTCGTAGGGCGACCAACGAGGTCATCGAGTTCGGCGAAGGGTGCGTCTATCCAACCCTTCACCGGCTGGAGGCTGATGGCCTGCTCACGAGTAGTCGCTCGTCCGTCGCCGGTCGGAGTCGGGTGGTGTATCGGCTGTCGGCCCGCGGACGAAAACAGCTCACCACTACGAGGAGCACCTGGGAAATCGTTGTCGCGGCCATCAAGCAGGCGCTGGAGGGCGACGACGATGAACGAACCGTCATGGCTTGAGAGTGTGCGGGAGAGCCTGGCGAAAAAAGCCCTCCCCGCGTCCTACGCACGCAGAATTCTCGATGAGTTGGCGGATCACGTCGAAGACCTTCAGGAGGATGCCATGGGTGGTGAACTCGACATTCCCGGTCGCCTCGGTAAGCCGGAGGATGTGGCGGCGGCGGCGAGCGCCAGCTATCGACCCATCGGCCTGTTGCCGAACCATTCGGTTGCTACGGGCCTGGTCTTCGGATTGTCTCCGCTGCTGTTTCTGCCGGTCGCATGCGCTGCAGCCTGGACAATCACGGCGTGGGTGCTTGCTCGCGTCGTGGAACGCATGGTGGGGATCGACGAGCGGCTCGATTCATTCAGGCACGGCGGCGCTGGAGCGGAACTCCTGTTGTCGTGCTTCATGAGCATGGTCACCATCGCGATCCCTGTCGTTCTGGTGAGTATCTTCTGTCGCTGGATGGCGAGACGGGCGGGAGTAGCTGCCGCCTGGGTCAATACCTGTGTCGTCGTACTCGCTCTCCTTGCGTCGGCGCCTGCATGGGTGACGACTCTCTCCCCGATCCCTGGCGAGAGCAGGTTGTCGGTCGCCGTTCTTTCGGTCGAGGGGTGGCTACCGCTGCGGTTGTTTCAGTTCGCATTGCCATTCATCGTGTTCTGCCTGTTCCCTTGGGATGCGAGGACCACCCCGGAATCGAAGTGCAGTTCGTAACGCTTATCGCGTGTCACGGCCGCGGCTCGAAGTGGGGCTGGCTGGCGGGAAGCAGGTAGACAGACGCTGGGACTCGGAACCGGGTAGCTGGATCAGGCCCACTTGCCGTCGGGGCCGCGGGACTTGCCCATGGCGGCACCGATGGCGGTCACCTCGGCGGGGTTCTCCTTGGCGAGCGAGAGGGCGGCCTTTTTGTCGTCGAGGGTGGAGGTCTGGGCACCGAGGACGAAGGCGAGGACGAGCTGGGCGTCGGACATGACAGGGGATCTCCTGGGAAGGGGACACGGGCTGGGACACACCCGGTGGCCAGAGGGGCCGACCGGAAACGAAAAACCACCCGCGGGAACGACCTTGGGCGTTGAAAGAGAGGGGCTGACTTCTTGCGGCACCGGCGCCGCGGCGACTAGCCTGGGAGAGGGCTGGGGGAGAAACGGAGCATCCCAGGGGATATTTCGATGACGATGGCACTGTGCTTCAACTGCGGACACACGAAGTTCGGGGCGTTCCTACCGTGCTCCGAGTGCGGCGCTGGCTCCACCGGCAACATGGGACTCGACATCGCGTTCAGCGACCACCACATGTCGGGCGGCACGATCGAGGGATTCGGCAACGTAATTCGCGCTATCAACCGAGTGTGCGAGGATCACTCACTGCGCGCGAGGAGCTTCATTCGGTACGTGTCGAATGAACACAGCGACATCCTCACCATGGATGTGCCGCCGGATGAGGCAGCCCAGTGCGACGAGGTGCTGAAGCGAGCGCAGCCACCCAAGGTCACGGTGGAGGAGTCTGAAGAGGCTCGCTTTCGTCGCGATTCCGAAGCGGGTGGCGCCGTGTGGTAGGCGTTGGGAGTCCTGGCTCGGTGTTCCCGCCGCCATCTGAACACGCCTCCTCACCTCCTCCCCACCAGCCACCCCCTCTCCGCCCCCAACGCCTCCCCCCGCGTCCCGAACGGCCCCAGCACCGGCCCCCCGACAGGCCCCATATCGGCCCACCAGTTGCCGTCCGAGTCCGGCTCCACGTGGCTCGCCCGGGTGATCTGCAGCTTCCCGAGTGCCCGCAGGTCTAGGGCCTCGTCGTAGATGCACCGAACGCCGCCATCTACGCCGACGACCAGCTCCATCTCGGTCGGCTCGCTCATGCCGCACCTCCCGAGCCAGCGCCAGCGCGACGAAGGATGTTCCGCCGGGGCCGATCGACGAGGAGATCCCCGACGGCTTGCTCGATCCGCGTGAAGTCATTGGCCACCATCTGCCTGAGCCTGACTGAGTCTCGGAGCTGCTGGGGCTCGATGCCGGTGATGACCTGCCGGGCCTGATCGACCAGGGCGTCCAGCTCGGGGTTGCTGCGGACGTTCAGCCGCCGAAACCTGTCGAAGAACTCCGTGAAGTTCGTGATGGCCGTGTCCCTGAAGACTTTCGGCTGGCCGTCCTGGAGCCCCGTGAGTCGTTCGGCCAGGTGTGTGACGAGCTTCTGGAGTTCCCCGGCAAACGCCTGTTCAGCCAGTTCGACGGCACTCTCGAACCGTTCACGGACCCGGGCTTGTTCAGCTTCGAAGACGCCGGGGTTCAGAGCGATCAAGTAGTGCGGCGGCTCGATCGGCGGGTAGGAGACTTCCAGGTCGAACATCCCGTCGAGCGTGGTGGGGTA
>CANGIH010000431.1 GCA_947453875.1 Planctomycetaceae bacterium
ATTCAGCATGGTCGTCGCTAAGCATGAATCCCGCAGGCGGCACCGCGATCGCCAGCGAAGTGCGGCTGTCGGCCACGAGAGTTCCTGAGAATGCCGCGGCCGGAAGGGTCGTCGGCACACTCTCGACCGTCGGAGGGAGAGTGATCGGGGAATGCACCTACTCGCTCGTGCCTGGCATTCCCGACAACGCCGCTTTCTTGATCGAGGGTGATCGTCTCCTTCTCAGTCGATCGCTCGATTTCGAGGCAAGGGCTTCGTACTCGGTGTGCGTTCGCTCCGAGGGCCCCGACGGCATCGCTTTCGACGGGTGGTTCCTCGTCTGCGTGGTGGATGTTGCCGAATCGCCTTCCGAGGTTCGGCTCTCCTCCGACTCGGTGTCGGAAAATCTTCCCGCCGGCGCCGTCGTGGGCGGGCTCGCGGCGTTCGATCCGGATCTCGGGGAGCGAATCTGTTATTCGCTGGTCGCCGGAAGTGGCGACGATGACAACGCGGCGTTCCGAATCGACGGCGACCGGCTCGTGACGGCGGTGGTGCTCGACCACGAATGGCGTCCGGTCCGCACCGTACGCGTGCGTGCCACCGACTCCACTGGCCGGTCGGTCGATCGCATGTTCACGATCCGTGTGCTCGACACCGCCGATACCCCGTTCCACCTTTTCCTCGCCGGCGGTGTCGTGGCGGAGAATGCCATTGTCGGCACGTTCGTGGGGTCGCTCTCATCCCCCGGAACCTCGGGCGGGGTGCGCTACTCCCTTGTCGATGGAGAAGGGGCGACGGGCAACACGTTGGTCATGCTGCGGGGCAATCGGCTCCTGATGGCGGTGACGCTCGATCAGGAGCGCACTCCCGACTTCGCGGTGCGCGTGCGAGCCACTGATTCGAAGGGCACGTTTTCCGACCGTGTGTTCACGATCACCGTCCGCGACGTCAAGGAGCGGCCGACTATCGTGCTGCCGCCTTCGTTCTCAGCGGTGGAGGACGAGCCCTCTCCCCTTGTTTTCGCAGGCAGTCCGTTCGCGGTCGACGACGCGCTCGCCTCGACGAAGATCAGCGTGACGGTACGGGTCGTGAGCGGCACCCTCCGTGCAGCAGGCGCAGACGGCGTGGCGGTCGGTGGCGACCCGTCGTCGCGGACGTTCACCGGGAGCCTGGCCGCGCTCAACGCCTACTTTACCGATCCCCGAGGACGGATCATGTTCGTTCCCACGAGGGACGATGCCGGATCGAGAGTGATCACGGCGACGATCACCGAATGGTTCCGCGGCGGTGTGCTCTCCTCGACCGCGGTGTCGAAGATCGTCATCGCACCGGTTGACGATGCCCCGCAGCTGAAGGTTCCTGACCGGCTGCGGGTCGTCGAGGACGTGCGGGGGGCTCTGGTCTTCCCGGCCGGCGCGTTGAGCGACGTTGATTCCCGGATCGTCACGGTGATGCTTGACGTCGGCGTCGGTGAGATTTCAGCCCGTTCGGGTGCCGGGGTTGTGGTCGGGGGCGATGCGAAGCACCGCACGCTGGCGGGCAGTCCGGCGGCGCTGGCGGCATTCGCCAGGCTTGGGCGCGTCAGCTACGTCACCGAGCCGGATGGCACGCAGCCACGGACGCTGAAGGTCACCCTTTCCGATGGTACGTCGACGGTTCGTCGGGACGTGCCGATCGAGGTCGTGCCTGTGGAGGATCGACCGATCGTGGCGGCGTCGGGAGTTCTCGGGGCATCGCCTCCGGCGGGAAGGTCGCTCACGCATGCCGAGCTTGTACGGGCCACGTCGGCGCGCGATCCCGACGGCACGACGGTCCGTTTCACCGTCGAGCGAGTCGTGGGAGGCACGCTCGAAGTGTGGGATGGGACACGATGGAATGCCGTGCGGCCGGCGGTGACGGTGCCGTGGCTGAAGTATCCGACCACGGGGGCGACGATCATCGGCGTTGACACGGTCCTTCGGTGGCGCCCCGGGAAAGTCGGTGGTGAGCGGTCGATCGTCGTCCGCGGGTGGGATGGGGCACTGGCGTCTGCGGCCGCTTGCCGGCTCGTATTTGCGGCCGACTGACGCCGCCGCCCCGTGCATCGCGATGACTCACCGCAACGGCTTGAGGCCTGCGGCCCCACGGAGGCGATTGAGTGCCTCGAGGGCCGCCGGCTCCTTTTCCAGCAGGCGGACAAGTTGCGACGGCGACACGCCGAGCAGGGGGGCCACGGCAGGCATGTCGAGACTGCTGGCGACGATTCGATCGAGGGCCTCTGCGACGAGCGACGGGTAATCGTCATGATCGACGGCGATCAGCAGCCGGCCATCACGCACACGCGATCGCCACAGTGGCGACGGTCCGGTTTCAGGTGGCTCGCGGTGGACGATCGCGAGCTTGAGTCGCAGCCGAAAGAGGGCCACACGCCGGTTGTCGGCCTGGCTGCGGCGCTCCGAGGCCTCGGCCGACACGCCGCTTTGGGGATGGCGGAGGATCACCGCTGTTTCCACCTTGTTGCGATGCTGGCCGCCGGGGCCACTCCGCTTGGTGCGGGTCTCCTCGCAGCCACGCAGCAGGTCATCGGGAGGAAGCCGGGCTGGATGCACAGGCGGCCTCACCCCTCGAGGGCGGCGATCGCCGTCGCGAGCGGGCAGCCTGGCAGGATCGCGGCCCCATTACGGTAGCGACGCAGAAGCTCGCGCGACCGCTCGGCGAGCATCCGCCGCACCTCGCGGCGCTTTCCCTTCACCCGCGGGATCTTCATCTGGTCGTAGCCGGTGGTCTGGTGCCGCAACCAGGCGATCACGGCCGCTTCCGCACGGCGCTCGATCGGGATCCTCTCGGTACGGGCCACCGTGCCACTCCCCACCGGCGTCGCGTGGGTGGTGACCGCCCGTGCCAGCTTCAGCGCCCGGTCGGCGTAGACATCGTGGAAGGCAAGAAAGGCGAGGACCGCGGAAAGGAAGTCATCGACATATTCAGCCTGCTCAGACTCACGCCGCCGCGCCGCCGCCGCCTGCTTCTTCGCCCAGGCATCGGTCGAACGCTCGGCGGCGAGATCGTGCCTGATCCGCTCCACCGTCGCCTCGGGGGCCCATACCCCGCGTGTGAAGGTCCGCCGGCCGTG
>CANGIH010000432.1 GCA_947453875.1 Planctomycetaceae bacterium
GAGCTCGCCGCCGGTCAGGTGGGCTACCTCGTCTGCAACATCAAGGACGTCAAGCAGGTCCACATCGGCGACACGGTGACGATCCCGGGTGAAGACGGCGCCAAGGCGATGCCAGGCTACAAGCCGCCGCAGCGAATGGTCTACTGCGGCCTCTATCCCTCCGAGGGGGAAAACTTCGAGGAGCTCCGCGACTCCCTCGAGAAGCTGGCGATCAACGATCCCTCGTTCGAGTTCTCGCCCGAATCGAGCGAGGCGCTCGGCTTCGGCTTCCGTTGCGGCTTCCTCGGCCTCCTCCACATGGAGATCATCCAGCAGCGGCTCGAGAAGGAGGCCGATCTCGACCTCGTCCAGACGGCGCCGAACGTCACCTACCAGATCCTGAAGACCGACGGGACGACGATCGAGATCACCAACCCGCAGGATGTCCCCGAGACGGGTCAGATCGATGAGTTCCGCCAGCCGATCGTGCGGACGAACTTCCTCACCCCGGTCGAGCACATCGGCCCGATCATGCAGCTGTGCACCGACCGGCGCGGCACCTATCTCAAGACCGAATACCTCTCGCCCACCCGCGCGATGCTGACGTTCGATCTGCCGCTGGCGGATGTGATTTACGATCTCCACGACAAGCTCAAGAGCGTGACGCGGGGCTACGGCACGATGGACTACGAAGTCATCGGCTACTTCCCGGCCGATCTCGTCCGCCTCGACATCCTCGTCGGAGGCAAGAATGTCGATGCCCTCTCGATCATCTGCGACCGGCGCGATGCCGACCGCCGTGGCCGGGCGATCGTCAAGAAGCTCCGCGGCGAGATCGACCGCCACATGTTCGAGATCGCCCTCCAGGCTGCCATCGGCACGAAGGTGATCGCCCGCGAGACGATCTCCGCGATGCGGAAGAACGTCACGGCGAAGTGCTACGGCGGCGACATCTCCCGCAAGAAGAAGCTGTGGGCCAAGCAGAAGGAGGGGAAGAAGCGGATGAAGAGCATCGGCTCGGTCGACATCCCCCAAAAGGCCTTCATGGCAGTGCTCGATACCGGTGCCGATCGCCAGCAGCAGTGAGACGGCCCGGCGGCCGCCCCCACGCCCCAGCCACCGCACAAGGAGATCGTTCCATGCGTTTCGCGCTCCGCTTCATCGCCGTCGCGACGGCGGTCCTCCTCGGCACGCTTCCGGCCGTCGCCTGGCAGGACCCCGACTGGGACAAGGACTACGTCCTCTCCACCACGAGCACGGCCCGCGGCCCCGGCGTCGAGCCGGGTTCGACGCGGATGGTCGTCCACTCGAGCCAGGGGGCCTTCCCCGGCACGGTGCGGCGCGTGTGGATCCACCTCCCCGCGGAGTCGATCCTGAAAAAAGTCGGCGACGAGGGGCTGGCGGTGATGGTCTTCCAGGACGGCCACGCCTACGTCGACGAACAGGGGCAGTTTCGGGCGCCGATCGTCCTCGACAACCTCGTCCACGCCGGGAAGCTCCCCCCGCTGGCGGCGATCTTCGTCGACCCTGGCCACGAGGGATCCGACGTCCCGGGGGAGAAGCCGGGCTGGAACCCGGCCGCCAACAACCGCAGCCTCGAATACGACACCCTGTCGCCGAAGTACGCCGAATTTCTCGAGGAATCGATCCTCCCGCTGGCCGAGACCGACGACCGCCTAAAAGCCGCGGGCCTGCGGCTCACGACCGATCCGGCGATGCGCGGGATCTGCGGGATCTCGTCCGGGGGGATCTGTGCCTTCACCGTCGCCTTCGAGCGGCCCGATCTGTTTCGCAAGGTGCTCTCGCACGTCGGCAGCTTTGCCGACATCCGCGGTGGCGATCACTATCCGTCGCTCGTGCGGCGGACGAAGGACAACCCGAAACCGATCCGCGTCTTCCTCCAGGCCGGCGAGCACGACCTCGACAGTTGGCACGGCCACTGGTGGCTCTCGAATCTCCAGATGGAGAAGGCCCTCGCCTTCGCCGGCTACGACCACAAACTCGTCGGTGGCGTTGGCGGCCACAACGGCAAGCATGGCGGCGCGATCCTCCCGGAGAGCCTGGAATGGCTCTGGCGCGGGTGGAACTCGGCGGAGTGAACGCCGCGACCGCCGCCGCTGGTGGTGTCCTCCAGGGCGGCCAGATGACGAGCGGCGGAGGGTGATCGCGGGAGGGGGAAAACTCCCCACCCGCTCCCCGTGCCCCTCCTCCCGTCGCGAAGATACGATACCAGCGACGCGTGTTTCGCGCACTGGATAGCGGTCCAGGAGCGTGCGGAGAAAGGCGCGGTTCCGGCCATTGACCGGCCACCATTTGCATTCGAGGGTCCCCACCATGCTCGCCGCTCTCTTCGCCCGCCCCGCCCGCCACACTCCCGCCCGCCGTCGGCCCGATCGGCGTCGCCTGGCGGCCGCTGGTTCGGCGGGGCTCATCCCTGAGGCGCTGGAGTCGAGGGTCATGCTTGCCGTCACGGCGACCCTCTCCGGCACCGCCCTGCAGATCACCTACGGCGGCGACGGCGAGGCCGCCGTGATCTCGAGCGACGGCAGCGAGTACTCCGTCAGCGGCACAGGCCTGGCGACGACGAAATTCACCGTCGCCGCGGTCGATTCCATCGCCGTCACCGATTCCTCCGGTGGAAACCAGCTCTTCACCGTCGCCACCGGCACGGCGCTCGCCGCCCCCCTCACGATCCCCGCGACCGTCGAGACGGCGGAGGTGAAGGGTGCGATCAACACGACGAAGGCCGGCGACATCGCCATCGACTCTCCCACGACGAAGCTCTCGAACTCGATCACTAACAACGGGAAGCAGACCTACGGCGGCACCGTCTCGGTGCTCGCGGCAACAACGCTCACATCCTCAGCGGCGCTGGCCACCGCCGGCATCACCTTCTCCAAGCCGATTCAGTCCGACAATCTCTTCACTCCCACGCTCACCCTCTCTACGGCCGGCAACATCGTCTTCAACGGCACGAGCGGCACCCTCGGTGTGGTGACGGTCCAGAACGCCAATGACGTGACGCTCACTGCCGGCAGCCCTGCGCTCGACTGCCTCGGCTTCGTCCAAAAGGCTGGCACCGGCACGACGCTCATCGAGAAGAACA
>CANGIH010000433.1 GCA_947453875.1 Planctomycetaceae bacterium
AACATTCGCGAGTTGCGCAACTGCATCGAGCGGGCGGTGGTGCTCTCTTCCCATGAGACGATCGACGCCCACGAACTGGCTCTCAGCCAGTTGGCCTCCTCCGGAGACACCGGCCGTGGCAGCGGAGCCCGTGCCGCGCCGTTCGTGCCCCAGACGCTCGACGAGATCGAGCGGCGGCATGTGATGACGACCCTCTCCGCGGTCGGCGGCAACAAGACCAAGGCGGCGGCGATCCTGGGGATCGAACGCTCCACGCTCGACCGCAAGCTGGCCCGCTGGGCGAAGGTCTCCTGACGCGGCTTCCGCCCCGTCAGTCGATGCCGAAATGCTTCTTCCAGTGCTCCACCTCGCCGGGCCCCGGCTCCGGGGGCTTGTCACTTCCCGGATCGACCGCTGTCCGGGGCCTCCGCAGGTCGGCCAGCCAGGCATCGGAGGAGATCGCCGCGGCGCCCCGTCGCCTGGCGGCGAGCTGGAGACGGCGGTCGTTGGAGACGACCGTGATCGAAGCGGGTGACCGCTCCTCCTCGAGGATCTCCTCGATGAGCGAATCGGCGTCGGGATACTCCCGCGCGAACCAGACCCTGATCCCGCGGTGAACGATCCGCCCGGGGAGGCCGTCGGGAGCGTTCGCGGCGTCGAAGACGAACAGCACCCGCGGCGCCGTCTCGCCGACGAGATCGGCGACATGGTCGAGCAACGCGGTTCGCGAGGACTCGAGCCCCCGGGGCCCGCGTAGCCGGCCGAACACGCCGGAGGCGTGGAGGAGGTTGTAGCCGTCGACGAGCGTGAGGGGCATCGGAAAAGCGCCTCCCGGTTAGACGCCGGCGAGGCGGTATTTCACCCGGCCACCGACGATCGTCGCCACCGCCCGACCGCGGAGCATCCAGCCATCGAACGGCGAGTTGATGCTCTTGGAGCGGAACGACGCCACGTCCACCTTCCAACTCCTGTCCGGATCGATGATCGTCACATCGGCCGGGCTGCCTGCGCGGAGCGTGCCCCGATCGAGCCCGAGGATCCGCGCCGGCAGGGTACTCATCGCCTCAACCAGCCGCGGCCAGCCGATATGACCGGGAAGAATCAGTCGGGTCACCGACAGGCCGATCGCCGTCTCGAGGCCGAGGATGCCAAACGGGGCCCGGTCGAGTTCGAGCATCTTCTTCTCGCGGGCATGCGGAGCATGGTCGGTGGCGATGCAGTCGATCGTCCCGTCGGCGAGCCCTGCGATGATCGCCTCAACGTCGGCCGCCGTGCGCAGCGGCGGACTCATCTTGCAGTTGGAATCGAACGTCCGCAGCGACTCGTCGGTGAGCGTGAAGTGGTGGGGGCAGGCCTCCGCCGTAACGCGGACACCACGGGCTTTGGCGTGACGCACGAGGGCCACACCTCCCGCGGTCGAGACATGCATGACATGGAGCCGGCCGCCGGTGCTCTCGGCGAGCGCCGTGTCGCGGCCGATCATCACCTCCTCGGCCGCCGCGGGCATGCCGCCGAGGCCGAGCGCCAGGGAGACGAGCCCCTCGTTCATGACGCCGCCTCGTGACAGCTCGAGCACCTCCTCGTGGGCGAGGATCGGCTTCTCGAACATGCTGCAGTATTCGAGGGCGCGGCGCATCAATTCGGCGTCGGAGACGGGGGCACCGTCGTCGCTGAAGGCGACGGCACCGGCTTCGACGAGTTGGCCGATCTCCGCCAGCTCCTTCCCCTCGCGATTGCGGCTCACGCAGGCCACGACGAACACGTTGCAGGTGTCGGCCCGGGCCGCTTTCTGGTGGATGAACTCGACCGCCGCCTGGGTGTCGAGCGGGGGCTCGGTGTTGGGGATGCAGGCGACGCTCGTGAACCCGCCTGCGAGTGCCGCGCGGGTGCCGGTGAGGATCGTCTCGTCCTCCTCCCGGCCCGGCTCGCGGAGGTGGACATGCATGTCGATGAGCCCCGGAGTGACGACCATCCCGGCAGCGTCGATCGTCTCGTCGGCTCTCACCCAGGAGGCATCGCCGGGACCGATGCCGGCGATCCGGCCGTCGACGATCCGGAGATCGGCGATCCGATCGATGTCCTGTGACGGATCGACCACCCGTCCCCCACGGATCAGCAGCGTCGCCATCAGCCTCGCCTCCCTTCGCCGGCGTCGCCGGCTCTCGATTCCTGGCCACGTGGCCCGCACACCAGCCACAGCACCGCCATCCGCACCGCCAGACCGTTGGCCACCTGATCGAGGATCAACGACTGCGGGCAGTCGGCAACCTCGGCCGTCACCTCGACCCCGCGGTTGATCGGCCCCGGCGCGAGGATGAGGAGATCGCGACGGGCGCGCTCCATCCGCTCGGCGGTCATCGCGTAGAGGTGGGCATACTCGCGGACCGACGGGAAAGGCCGGGTGTTCTGACGCTCGAACTGGATGCGGAGGAGATTGAGCACGTCGCAGACCGGCACGATTGAATCGAGATCGTGCGACACCTCCACCCCGAGCTCGCGCCACCGCGGCGACACCAGCGTGGGGGGGCCGCAGACGATGACCCGGGCACCGAGCTTGAGGAGGCCGTGGATGTTCGACCGGGCCGTGCGGCTGTGGGCGATGTCGCCGACGAGCCCCACCGTGACCCCGGCCAGATCGCCGAGCCGTTCCCGGATCGAGAAGATGTCGAGGAGCCCCTGCGTGGGGTGTTCGTGCGGGCCGTCACCGGCATTGATGACGCCGACATCGAGATGCTGGGCGAGGAGGTGGGGCGTGCCGGGTGTGGAGTGCCGGACGACCACCGCGTCGATCCCCATCGCCTCGAGGTTCTTGGCGGTGTCGATGAACGACTCCCCCTTGGAGAGGCTGCTCCCCGAGGCGGAGAAGTCGACGACATCGGCACCGAGCCGGCGGGCGGCGAGCGCGAAGCTCGTCTTCGTCCTCGTCGAGTTCTCGAAGAAGAGATTGACGATCGTCCGGCCGCCGAGCACCGACAATTTGCGGCGACACCCCCCTGTGGCTTCCTTGAAGCGGGCGGCGGTATCGAGGAGCAATCGGATTTCGTCCGGGGTGAGCCGTTCGAGATCGAGCAGATGGCGGTGCGTCCAGG
>CANGIH010000434.1 GCA_947453875.1 Planctomycetaceae bacterium
CGGTTTTCTCGGCGACGACGGCCGCCACCCTCGCTTCGACATTCTTCCGGCGCATGAATCCGACCCGATCAAGGGCCTCATCGAGCGAAAGGTAGTGGGCAGGCAGGTTGCGATACTCGTCATCCTGATCCACAAGCCAGCGGCCACCGGGTTGCAGCCGGTACATGACCGCGTAGCCATAGACGCCGAGTTTGTGCGTATCCTCGGACATGAAGATCCCCCCTGGCGAGGGCCTCCTGGGCTTGGGCCGAATCGAACCAACCGCGGGCCGGGTAGCCCGCGGCGGGAGCATCGAACACCATCCGGTTGGAAACCGCCAAGCTCATTTTTTCTCGCTGCCTGACCTCCCCTGCAGTGGCCTTTTCCGAGGCATTTTCGCAGGCTGACGCTGATCGGCGGAGGATGCTAGCACGCGGCGGGTGCCTCGGTCGGAGGATCGCCACACCCGTGCGATCGATCCCCTCCGTGAGGGGGTGGCGACAGGGGGTGCCTCGATTCGATCCTCGAAGAGCACGGCGATCGACTGGTCGTCGAATCGCAGCCGAACGGCCCCGGAGCGTCAACGGGCTTCCGATTCCAGGACGGCCGCCTTGGCCGCGAACGCTCCGATCAACGCGGCAAATCCGGGTCGTTCACGGATGGGGTTGAATTCGGGGTCGGTCAGGAGGGTGACGCCATCCCGGTAGCCGGCCGCGCACGCATCACGCAGCGTGGCCTCCGCACGTTCCGCGTAGGCTTCGGTCGAGGCCGGGGCGTCGGTCGCGGCGGCGGCCGAACATTGCGCGTAGCAACGGGCGAGGTCGATGAGGCGTTCGGGATCATCCTGCCCGGTCCGAATCCTCTCGGCGAGCATCGCGGCCCGCCGATGGTCGCCACTTCGGGCCACGGCAAGCATCAGCTCCCTTTGCCTCGATTCGTTCCGGGGATCCCTGGCGGCGATTTTTTCCCGCATCGCGAGGCACTCGTCAAACCGTGTCCTGGCGGTTGCCGAATCCCCGGCGAGTGTCTCGAGCACGCCCTGGCGGTAGAGATCCACGGCCACACCAAACTGGTGCTCGATCAGGTCGCTGTCGATGGCGAGCAGCTCGCGGTTGAGTTCGAGCGCACGGTCGAAGTGGCGGCGGGCGGCTGCGAGATTGCCCGTCCGTAGCCACAGCTCGCCGTAGTTGCCGAGGGTGTTGGCGAGCTCGAGCTTCGCGCCGAGGTCATCGGGAGTGGCCATGAGCCGCTTCTGGCGGCGCGTGAGGCTTTCCTCGTAGTAGGTGGCGGCGAGATCGGATTGCCCCGTGAGGAAAGCCACCTCTCCGAGGGCGCTGAAGGAACGGGCCAGATCCTGATCGAGCGACTCATCGTCGGGCATCGCTTCGCACAGCTCGCGGCGCAGGCCGATCGCTTCCTTGAGGAGTGGAAGGGCCTCCACGGGATCGCCGAGACGGAGCTTCGTCACCGCCACTTTCGTGGTGGCTTCGGCGAGGTTCTGGGCGATGGTCATCGGGGGAATGGGGCTCTGCGTGCCCGGGGGCTTCGCTCTCAATTCCTTCCAGATCCGCAGCGACTGCATGTAGCTGTCGAGTGCCGCTGTCATGTCACGGGAGAGCTCCTGACGCATGTCGCCGAGCACGTCGAGAACTGCGGCGAGATTGCCCTGCGAGGCGTCGTTGTCCGGATGGGCGAGCGACCGACGCCGGGCGATGTCGAGGCAGATTTCGTATTCCTTCATGGCGTCGTCGGTGGCGCCGAGCTGGCGGAACATGTTCCCGGTCCGCATGTGGGCGGCGAGCATCGTGGTTTCGATGCTCGTCGATCCCTCCCCCTGCTTGGCCACCGCCTTGAGGCCCTCGATCGCCGTCTCGAGCAGTTCGCGTTTGAGGGTCTGGGTGCGGGGCGCATCCTCGAGTTGCGTCTGCACCTTGTCGACAAGCAGTTGCATGGTGGAGAGGGCCAGCCCGGCCTGCTCCGTGGCCAGCCGGGCGTTGACATCGGCCTCCTTCCTGGCGGACTCCGCGGCCAGTCTCTGCTCATCGGCCAGCCGTGAGGCGGCTTCGGCGGCGAGGCGGGCGTCGACGGCGGCTTCCCGCTGGGCCTCCTTCGCGTTGCGTTCGTTGGTGAGCATCACCGCCGCGATCGATGATCCGACGGCGACGACCAGGAGAAGGCCCGCCACAGCGGCGGCCAGGCCGGCCACGCGGGGGTTTCGCAGGCACCAGCGCCACAGGCGTTCCGGTGGGGAGACAGGTCGGGAGAGGATCGGCGCACCGGCGAGAAACCGCCGGCAGTCCTCCGCGAGTCTGGCGGCATCGGGATACCGTTTGGCTGCATCTTTCTGCAGGCACTTCAGGCAGATCGTCTCGATGTCGGCCGGGAGTCGTGGCACGAGCCGGGATGGTCGGACAGGCTCCTGGTTGACCACCTGCATCGTCGTCTCGTAGGGCGATGCACCGAGGTAGGGGGGGCGGCCGACGAGCATCTCGTAGAGGATCGCCCCGAGGGCATGGATGTCGACGGCCGGTCCGGGGATACCCCCTTCGCCAGAGGCCTGCTCCGGCGCCATGTAGCTGGGGGTGCCGATGAGGGTCCCGCTCTTGGTCTGGCTCGACGGCCCTTCGAGGTTCTTGGCGAGGCCGAAATCGGTGATCTTCGGGGTGCCATCACGCGCGATGAGCACGTTGGCCGGTTTCAGATCCCGATGGACGATGTGCCGCTGGTGGGCGAAGTGGATGGCCCGCGCCAACGTCTCGACGAGCCGGAGGGCATCGCGTGGGCGTTGCGGTTTGGCATCGAGGGTCCGATCGAGGGGAAGGCCTTCGACATACTCGAGGGAGAGATAGGGAAGCCCTTCGCTGACGCCGATCTGGTGGATCTGAACGATGTTGGGGTGCTGGAGCGAAGCCACCGCATGGGCCTCGATCTCGAAGCGGGCGAGTTGGTCGGGCGCTGCATGCCCGCCGGCGACGACCATCTTCAGGGCGACGAGCCGGCCGAGCGATTTGTCGCGGGCCTTGTAGACCACCCCCATCGTGCCGCGGCCGAGCTCCTCGAGGATCTCGAAGCCGATGATCTCGGC
>CANGIH010000435.1 GCA_947453875.1 Planctomycetaceae bacterium
AGTGGCTTCGGGGTCGCCCGTGCCCCGCGGGCGTATGGCTAGAACTTCTGAATGGCGTCGAAGCCAAGCATCGTCTGATTCGTGCTCACGCCGTCGTTGAACGGGAGGACGCCGCTTCGGCCGCTGAAGAAGTCCCAGCGGAAGCAGGGGCGGACGAGGACGTTGCCATTCGGCACCCAGTTGGGGCCGACGGTAAGTGAGAAATAGTTGCCAGGCAAGGGGACGTGATTCGGGTTGCTCGGCCGATTGAGCCCGACACGTGTGCCGTCGACGTCGTCAAACCACTCGAAGCGTGCGCCCCACTTCCAGGTGTCGCTGGCTGACCAGTAGAGATACTGGTCGATGCCGGTCCAGAGCGCCGTGCTGCCATCGGCGAGGCCCTGGGCCTGGGTGCCGAGCCACTGATGGAAGACATACTCGACGTTGTCCGCGGGGCGGACTTCGAAGATCAGGCTGTAGCGGGTGCGGTTGGCCGAGGCGAGGATCGGCGCCGGCTGAAAGACCGGCGAGAAGTCGTCGCATTCATCGCCGCTGATGATCGCGAACGACGAGGCGAGGGAGTTGTCATCGTTCTTGAGTCGAGCGCGGCCGAGGAAGTTCGCCCGGGCGTAGCCCGACGAGAGGGCGTTCCAGCCGTTGACGAGGCCGGCGTTGACTTCGAGGTTGTCGGTCGCCCGCCAGTTGGCGAGCCCGCCCCAGTGGGTGAACGGGCCGGCGAATTGGTAGCTGTAGGCTTTCGTGTAGAAGAAGTTGCCGACGGCGGGCAGGCCTTCGTAGCCCACCACCGAGTAGAAGTGGCCGAGCTTGACGTTGAGATCCTTACTTCCAGCCTCGGCGTAGAGCTGCGGCATTGCGACTCCGTAATACTCGCCGCTGTTCCAGTCATGAGCGCGACTGGGGCTGACCTCCCATCCGGTCGACTGGGCGAGGAGAAAGTCCTCCCCGTAAATGAGATCGGCCCGGTAGCCGAGCCCCGCCTCGCCATCCCCGGGGAGCGTCTGTTCGCCGACGAGATAGATCTGGTTGAGCATCGGCTCGTTGGCCCGGTCGACGGCGTTGTAGGGGCCGTTGAACTTGCTCGAGGGGTTGGCGAAGTTGCCCATGAAGCCGCCGTCGAGCCAGCCGTACACACCCGCACGTTCGGGTTTTCCGAACAGGTACCAGTCCTGTCCGTTGGGGATGACGCCGTCCATCACGTCGTCGTTGAGCCTCGGATCGAAGCGCTCGAACGCCCCGACCTGACCGGGCTGGCCAACGAAGTCGGACTCCTGCGACCGGCCGACGGTGGCCATGAGACTGCCGGTCAGGATCACGGCCACCATTCGCTGGGCTCCGGGCCCACAGAGTCTCCGGACCAACTCCATACGATCTCTCCTCCTTCTCGATCCACCGGGGAACGCGAGAGCACCCTCCGCGATGCTTCCGCAGGACGCGGATCGAGTCCTCCATCCATCGGCGGAGGCGGCCGCACAACCGTGACGGCTGCCACTAGCGGAGGAACCGTCACATTTCACCTGCCCCGGAGCCCCGATCCACACAAGCCTCCATGACTACCCATTTCTCCAGGCCGTCCAGCCGCCTGGGTCCGATATCGGCGCCGGCGGGGCGGCCCGCCAGGTAACGGCTCACCCGAGGGGGAGTCCTCAAGGGAGACAGACAGAGACGCCGATGGAACGGGCAGTGCGGGTCGTACGGAATGAGGGGAGTCTGCGGATGGAGGGAGGCTTCGTGCGAACGATACGGCTTGTGGTGCTCCTGATCGGGTCAGCCTGGCTCGCTGCTTCGGCAGGACGAGCCTCGGCCCAGACCTACGGCATCGACTTCCGCAACACCCTCATGCCAGCTTCGGGCGGCATGGCGGGCACGAGCGTGGCCGCGCCCCAAGACTTTATCTCGGCGATCAATGGCAACGCCGCGGCCCTCACGCAGTACGAGGGAACGCATTTCACGATCGGCGGGGGTTTCGTCGGCCCGACGGCCAGACTTTCCCAGGCTGCCCCAATCCCGCTCCTCGGCGTCCAGCCGTTCTCCCAAAAGAGCGAAACCCCGGGGGCGGTCGTGCCGGCGATCGGCGTCTCCCAGGAGCTCGACGGCTTCGCCCTCCCCACGACGGTCGGGATCGCCGTCCTCGGCGCTGCCGGTGGTGGCTCAAGCTACATCCAGAATCCGGCGAGCAACGGCACCTCCGCCTACCTCCTGTTCCTCGAGTTCGCCCCGTCAGTAGCCGTGGCCCTCACGGAGCGGCTCTCGGTGGGCGCGACGATGTTCATCGGCGACGGCTACGTCTCGGGGCCGTTTGTCGGCGTCAGCAACATGACCAACGCCTACGCCCTGCGGGGAGGCGTCGGGATCAATTACCTCGTCGGCGACGCCACGCGACTCGGGGCCTACTACCATTCGACCCAGGCCTTTCGGTTTCCGAACGAGGCGATCCTCTTCGGCCAGTCGCGCCCCATCGGCGTCGACATGGGCCTGCCGCAGACGGTGGGGCTGGGGATCTCCAACGAGTCGCTCATGGATGGGAAGCTGCTTCTGGCCGCCGACGCCCTGTTCCTCGACTGGAACTCAGCCGCGCTGTTCAAGAGCATCTACAAACCGCAGTGGGTGATGCAGCTCGGGGCCCAGTACCGCGCCACCGATAAGCTCAAGCTCCGGGCCGGCTACGCGTTGGCCGAGAATCCGATCGACAACGGCTTCGGGACGTCGATCGGGCCGGTCCAAGTGCCCGGCGGAATTCCGGCTGTGAAGTACGTGCAGAGCCCGTTCGCGATCGTCAATGAACACCGGATCTCTGGTGGCTTCGGCTACAGCGACGTGATCCCCGGGCTCGACTTCGACGCCTTCGCCGGCGGGATGTTTCCGGCGACGGAGTTCCTCGGAAACTCGACCCGCGTCGACATCTGCAGCTACTGGGCCGGCCTCGGCTTCACCTGGCACTTCGACCGCCCGCAGCCCCGCACGCCCGCCTCCGGATCATGAGCCGTCGGAAATCCGCTACCGAGTCCCGCTCGCTCTTGAGCCCGAACCGCCCCAGCAGCACGCTTGCTCGATC
>CANGIH010000436.1 GCA_947453875.1 Planctomycetaceae bacterium
GAAGTCTTTTCGACCGACATCTCCTTGCTATCCAAATGCCGTGCCGTTCAGCCCCGGGCCTTGGAAAAAAACTGCCGTAGTTCGCAGACTGACGTAAAACAGGCTTTTTTCTCAAGGTCTTTGGACGATCTCACCGCCGCGACATGCCTCCGCGGCAAGACGCCCACCTCCTCACTGCGGGAGTCGGCACGGTTTTCGGGCATTCGGCTGCCTCGCATGCAGGCAGCCGATCGCAAGCCGTCCCCTTTCATGTCCCACGGACGCCGGAACCCCTGCTCCCATGCACGCCGATCCCTCCAACTCCCCGAGACGTACCGACTCCGACCTGAGTGCATGGACGACGCTCAGCCGTCACACACTCGTTGAGGAGATCGGCCGACGCTTCCCCGCGGCGGCCCAACCAGCCCCAGGGGGCACGCCGCCCCGCGGGGGCCGGCAGGCGGCCCTCGAGCGGTTGTCAACGATCGATCCGGCGACCTACTCCACCACCCGCAACCATGTCGATGGACAGGTGACCCGGCTTTCCCCCTGGATCCGCCACGGTGTCGTGTCGATCGCCGAGGTCCGCGATCGGGCGATCGCCATCAGCCCCACCGCGGAAGGAGCCACGAAGCTCGTCTCGGAACTGGCCTGGCGGGACTATTGGCGACGCGTTCAGGCAACGCTCGGCGAGGGGATCAGACTGCCGATCGAATCCCCTGCAGCGGTCCCCCGTCAGGCCGGCGCGGACAGGGTACCGGAGGATGTTCGCCGGGCTGCCACGGGCATGCCTTGCATCGATGCCTTCGTCCGCAAGCTCCTTACCACCGGCCTGCTCCACAACCATGAGCGGATGTGGCTCGCATCCTGGATGGTGCATATGAGAGGCGTGAGTTGGCTGGCCGGAGCCGATTGGTTCCTCGAGCATCTGCTCGATGGCGATCCCGCCAGCAATCACCTTTCGTGGCAGTGGGTGGCGGGGACATTCTCCTCGAAGCCGTATGTCGCCTCCCGCAGCACGCTCGAAGCATGCACCGACGGCGTCCACTGCCACCCTTGTCGGCTGCGGGGCCGATGCGACCTCGAGGGGCCACCCGCGGCGGCAGCCGAGCAGTGGTTCGACGGGGTTGCCACGCGACCCAAGGTGCGCATCCCACCGGCGCCCAACTGGCGTCCCGGCGACAACCGCAAGCCCCGGCGACCACTGGTCTGGCTGACGATCGACTCCGCATCGACCAGCGGCCCGGCCGCCCGACGCCATCCCGGTGCGCCTTGCCTGTTCGTAGTCGACGCTGCCTGGCTTGCCGAGGAACGCCCTTCGAGACTGCGTCTGGCCTTCCTGATTGAATGCCTCGCAGACGTCGCCGGTGTCCGCATCATCGTGGGTGATCCGCTGGCGGTGATCCCGCGAATTCTGGAAGACGCCGGGTGCGACGGAATCTCCCTCGCCGACACTCCCTGCCCGCGCGTGAGACGGCAGGCAGAGGCCCTCGCGCTGCAGATGCCGGTGGACGTGTCGCCATGGCCCCCGTTTGTGGACGATCGGGACGTGACCGACCTCGGCCGATTCTCCCGTTATTGGGAGAAGGTGCGGCGATCGGCGCTGCTCCTCCCCGACACGTGCCGATGAAACGACGGTCAGCCGGGCCCGCCACTCGACTCCAGGCACAAAGGCGCGACAAGTTCAACAGTCCGCCCGTCTGCTGGATGGGGGAAGGCGATCCGGCCGGCATGCAACCAGAGCCGCCCCACCGAAGCGGTCGCCGCGCGACAGTAGAGCCTGTCCCCTGCGACCGGACAGCCGAGCCACGCCAGATGGGCCCGGAGTTGATGGGATCGTCCGGTGACCGGTTCGAGCCCCAGAAACGTCTGTTCCGCAGTCGGCCACCCGCTTGCGATCGTCCACCACCGGCTGGTGGCGACGCGGCCGTGGATCGGATCGACCCGCTGGCGGGGGGCCGAGGCCGGATCGGCACCGAGCGGAAGGTGGATTGTTCCGGCGGGCACCGGAGGGCGACCAACGACGACCGCCAGATAGGATTTTTTCACCTCTCTCCGCTCGAACGCCCCGCCCAGCGTCCGCCGTGCCAGTGCCGTCCGCGCCAGGACAAGCAGCCCCGAGGTATCGCGGTCGAGGCGGTGAACCGCCTCCGGCGCGATCGCCCCAGCCAGCACTCCTGCGGCGAGCACGCGGGCGACGTCGGGTGGGTCAAACGGTGTCCGGGCCGGAACACTCGGCATGCCTGACGGCTTGTCGACGACGACGACATGATCATCGAGAAACAGGATCCGGGGAGGATGGCCGCCACACGCCATCGGATCGGCACCGCGGAAGGAGATCCGCCGATGGGCTCTCAAAACACCCCCAGCGTCTCAACCCAGGAGCAGAGCGTCTCGGCGGGGATCGGATCCCCCGCCAGTTCCGGCAGGAGTCCGACCGGATAGCCGGCGGCATCGAGGCGTCGCCGGTCGTCATCGACCCGGCCCACCGCCGCGCCAGGCGATGATCCGAAGAGCACGGCCCGACTCCGCCCAGGCTCGGTCGGTTCGATCGTCGCCTGCCGGGGCAGCGTCGCGTCGAGCAGGGCAACCCCACGCACGGCCGGGCCGAGCGCATCGGCCGCCAGCCAGGCAAACGCGCCGCCAGCTCCGGAGCCCGCAAATGCGACCCTCGTCGCATCGATCGGCCTCCGCAGCCGCAGCGTGTCGAGCGATCGCGCCAGATTGGCTACATCCTCGCGTCCCCAGCGATTCGGATCGGAGGGGAGCGGGAGCACCACGGCCACACCATATCGGGTCGCGGCCCCCTTCCACCGCTCGGCGAGCCGCTTCGCCGCCGCATCCACCTCGGCGTCGCGCACAGGCGTGCCTCCTCCCGCCACACCCGTCGGGGGAGCGCAGTAGACGAGCACCCCGAGCGGCTTGTCCGCAGTCGCCGCCGGAAGCACCACCCACGCGGGCCTGGCAATCTCCGCGGCTTCGAGTCTCTCGATCGTCGTCGTGCCCGGATCGGCATCGGATGCCGGCACTCCGGCGGGCACCACTGTCGGCTGGGGGCCGAC
>CANGIH010000437.1 GCA_947453875.1 Planctomycetaceae bacterium
TTGCCCTCGACGGAACGGTTGGGATCGAGGATGTGGATGAGGAGCTCCTGCGGCGGATGAACCGCCATCCCGGTCAGCTCCGGCCCGACTTTTCCCCCTTCCCCGGAATGGGTGTGGCACTTGCCGCACTGCTCCTTGAAGAGCATCTTGCCGCGCGGCACGTCGCCTCCGGCAAGGACGACGGGGAGGACTTCGTCGATCACCTTCTGGCGGTCGGCGCTCGGCAGCCCACCCCCCTTGGCGATCACCTTCCTGGCGCGCTCGCGGACCGCGCGGTCGGGATGCTCGGTGAGCTTGCCCCGTTCGACAAGCGGCACATCGGTGATGGCGACGGAGCCCGCCTCGAGCCGGTCGACGAGTTGGGCGGCCCACTCCCTGTTGGCAAGCACCGCACGGAGGGCGGCATCACGGACGGCGGGCGTGAGGCTGGTGAGCTTGTCGAGAATCTGCCCGGCGGCCTCGGGCGCCGTCGAGCGTCCGATCGCCGTGACGAGCCCCGTCGAAAGCTGCGGGCTCGCTCGGCCGCCGATCCGCTCGAGCAGGTCGCCGACGAGCCCCGCATCGGCAGGGCGAAGCGCCACGAGCCGTTCGGCGGCCTCGATGCGGGCCGGATCCTCAGCCTCGGCCCGATCGAGATCGGCCAGGAGTGCCTCGCTGATCTTCCCGACATGGGCGTCGAGGGCCCGGCTGCCGGTGTGCTGGACGAGCGTCACAAGCTGCCCCTGCGAGGAGGCGGGGAGCCGGTCGACGAGCGCCACGATCGCCTCCTCGGTGGCCTGATCAAAGGCAGCGGCCTTTCCTTTTGGCCAGCCACGCGAGAGCCCTTCGAGTGCCGCCGCGGCCGTGGCGGCATCGGCCTCGGCAAGCTTCACGAGCGTCCGTCCGACAGCCTCGGCATCGCCCCCGCGCGCCACATGCTCGGCGACCCGGCCCACGAGCGCCAGAAGCTGCGGCGACGGCGGAGCGGAATCAGCCAGGAGAAGCGCCGGCAGGAGCGCCGCCGGAGTGAGCCCGGCCGCCTTCGCCGGCTCCCGGTCGAGGAGTGCCGGGAGAACCCCGGCAGCCTGGACCGCCGCGGCGCTTGTGGCGGCGTCGGCAAGGATCGGATCGGTGAGTGTGCGCGGATCTTGGAGCGCGCGGACGACAAGCTCCGCGGCGAGGTCGAGCGGCGGGCACTCGGAGAGCGCCTCGAGAACGGCCAGACGGACGATCGCCGAGGGGTCGTCGAGAAGCTTGGCCCGGTCGAGGGCGGCGACCGTCGCCGCGTCGCGCGGCAGCACCTTGATCGCATTCATCCGGACGCCGGCCGACGGGTGCTTGAGGGCGCCGCGGACGGCGTCGAGGATGGCGATGTCGGTCTCGCCGAGCAGCCCCATTTGGAAGAGCGTCCAGAGCGCATGGATCGCGCCGGGATCGAGGCCTATGGAATCGAAGGTGCGGTTTTTCACGAGGGCCAGAAGCGCCGCGACGACGTCGAGGTCGGGCCCCATGTGGCGCGACGCCCGATCGACGAGCATCCGCTGGGCACGCATCCGCCAGAAGAGGTTGTCGTCGGCGAGCATCGCCACGAGCTCTTGCGACGTGGCGGCAGCGAGGTCGCGCGTCGGGGAGGCTGCGGCCTTGGCCGCCGCGCTGTCGTGGACGACGCGGAGGATCCGGCCGTGGCTCTTGTCACGGAGCGGCGTCTCGTAGGCATTCCCCTTGCCGTTCTCGAAGCCGGCCGGCGTGGGATTGTGCTGGACGATGTAGTTGTACCAATCGACCACCCACACCTGGCCGTCAGGCCCCACCTCGGCGGCGATCGGCGCCGTCCATTCGTCGTCGCTGGCGAGGAGATCCCAGGCCATCCGGCTCGAGAACCCGGCGCCGCGCGGTGTGAGCTCGAAGGTGGAGACGATGTGGCCGGTCGGCTCACAGACAAAAGCGGTGCGATTCCAGTATTCGCGTGGATAGGACCGGGCCGTGTAGAGCCGGTGGCCGGCGGCGGCGGTGTACTTCCCGAAATGATCGACCTGGCGGATCGGGGCATCGCTGCCGTCGAGCCGCTTGGCGATCTCCATCGACGGGCTCCCGGCGATCCCGCCGAGGGTCGTGGCGCTCCAGCCGCGGACGCGCTCGTAGACCCGGTTGGCCAGCGGCATGTGTTCGCTGGGATTGCCGTTGGCAGTCGAGCCGAAGACGAGGCCCTCTTCCGAGAAACCAAAGCCCCAGGAATTGTTGTTTGTGCTGCGGAGGAACTCGAGCTTCGAGCCGTCGGGAAGGAAGCGGAAGAACCCTGCCCCGAAGCGGACCGGCTCACCGCCGACCTCGCCATTGAAGCCGGAATAGCCGACCATCCCGTAGACCCAGCCGTCAAAACCCCAGGCGAGGTTGCTGGGGCCGGAGTGGGTGTCGCTGGTGCCCCAGCCCGAGAACAGGACCTCCCGCTTCTCGCAGATGCCATCGCCATCGGCGTCGGAAAGAATGAGCATCGACGGGGCCTGGGCCACGATCCAGCCGTTACGGTGGTGGAGGAGGCTCGTGGGAATCGAGAGCCCCTCGGCGACGACAAATCGCGTGTCGCAGACGCCATCGCCGTCGCTGTCGTCCAGGCGGACGATCCGGTCGTGCCCCTCACCGTCGCCGGGGAGGACGATCTCGTTGGGGTAGTCGAGGCTCTCGGCGATGAACAGCCGGCCTTCCGCATCAAAAGCCATCGCTAGCGGCTTGGCCTCGATGACCGGCTCGGCGGCCGCAAGCTCGACGCGAAACCCCTCCGGCACGAGCGCATGCTTTCGTGATTCCTCGGGCGACAGGGGCGCCTGCATCTCGGAGATCGGCTCGAGCTGCACCCCCCACTGCTTGCCGCCGGGGTCGTAGGCGGGGACCTTCGCCGGGACAAACTCAAAGGCGGTAAGCCCCTCGGGGAGGACGTTCATCTTCGGATGATCGACATACGGGCCGGCCTCGGCCGGGTCGCGGCCGGCCGCCCAGCGGATGCCGCGCTCGACGAGATTGTGGAAGCCGGGATGGCCCCAGGTGCGCTGGTCGTGCCCCCAA
>CANGIH010000438.1 GCA_947453875.1 Planctomycetaceae bacterium
AACTTACAGACCGAAAGGTGCTTTCTGACGTTGGCGATCGGCTCGCACGCCATCGCCTGAACTTGAACCTGACGCAGGCCCAACTCGCCCGCGAAGCTGGCGTCTCTACACGCACCGTCGTTCGCCTGGAGCACGGCGATTCCACCCAGCTCACGAACCTCGTTAGGGTGCTCCGCGCGCTGGGGCTTCTGGCAAACCTCGATGCGCTGGTTCCCCTGCCCCTCACCAGCCCATTGGCACAGCTAGAGTCCCGGTCGAAGGAGCGCCGGCGGGCCTCCCCGATTGCCAAGAAATCGAGGCCGGCGGCCAAGTGGGCCTGGGGTGACGCGAACGAGAATGGAGACGAAAAGTGAGCACTGTCGCTGAGGTCCGGATGTGGGGAAGCCGGATCGGCGCTGTTTCTGTCGAGGGGCCTGGGCAGGTGGCCACGTTTCAGTACACCACCGCCTTTTCGAGCAGCGGCATTGAGGTTGCGCCCCTCATGATGCCTCTCTCCAGGGAACCCTACAGATTCCCAAATCTGCCAGTAGAGGCCTTCCACGGCCTGCCGGGAATGCTCGCCGATGCCCTCCCCGACAAGTTCGGGAACGCCGTAATCGACGCCTGGCTTGCAGCGCAAGGAAGGCTGCCCCAAGACATCGACGCGGTGGAGCGGCTTTGCTACACCGGCGCACGGGGGATCGGCGCGCTGGAGTTCAAGCCCTCGCGGGGGCCCCGCAGCAGCAAATCTCAGCCGCTGGAGATTGACGCCCTCGTTAGACTCGCCACGGAAGTACTCACAAATCGACAGAGCCTGCAGACCTCGTTCGCGGACCATCACAAAGAGCATGCGCTCCGCGAGATCCTCCGAGTCGGAGCTTCGGCCGGCGGGGCGCGCGCCAAGGCGGTCATTGCCTGGAACCGCACAACCAACGAAGTCCGCTCAGGCCAGGTGAAGGCTCCTCCCGGTTTTGAGTACTGGCTGCTGAAGTTTGACGGCGTCGCCAACAACAAAGATCGCGAGCTCGCCGATCCACAAGGGTTTGGCGCGATCGAGTACGCCTACTCGCTTATGGCCAAGGCTGCAGGCATCCGCATGGCTGAGTGCCGATTGTTCGAAGAGAACGGACGCCGGCACTTTATGACGCGACGCTTCGACCGACTAGATGATGGAGACAAACTGCACATGCAGTCCCTTGGCGCCCTTGCGCACCTTGATTTCAACAACTCGCAGGCCCACTCCTACGAGCAAGCCATCAACGTGATCCGGCAACTCGAACTCCCCATGGACGATATCGAGGAGCAGTTCCGCCGAATGGTCTTCAACATCGTCGCTCGAAACCAAGACGATCATGTCAAGAACATCGCGTTCCTCATGAACAAGGAGGGACAGTGGTCGCTCTCCCCTGCGTTCGACGTGACGTACTCCTACAACCCATCGGGCGCCTGGACTGCCAGCCACCAAATGAGCCTAGCGGGCAAACGCGACGGCTTCAGCCTTGACGATCTCAAGACCGTGGCCAGGACCGCGTCGATGAAGCTCGGTCGGGCCGAGGCCATCGCGAAAGAGGTAGTCGCGGTGGTGTCCCGCTGGCGAGAATTCGCGTCCGAAGCGGGTGTACTCACGACACAGATCGACCAGATCGCGAACACGCACCGCCTCGACTTGGTCGGAGCGAGGGTGTAGTCGGCTTCGCACTCAAGCGAGAGTCGCCTCCAACCAAATCACGGCTCTTTCGGCCAAATTAGCTCTCCGGCGGCGAGCAGATTTAATCGCCGCCGTTTTCTTTCTGCGCCGGGACGCAATCGCACATAAACTCCGTTCAATTCACCCCCGGCTCCCGCATCACCCGCCGCCCTCTCCCTCCACCGACCTCCGCCCGCGAATACACGCCCGCCCGGTCAGCCGACAGGCACCGGCCGGAGGCCCACTGGCGAAGAGCCTCGATCTTGTCCCCCGCAGTGACGGCCACGGGTACGACGTTCTGCGCGGCCTGGACGAGCGGCACGTCGAGCAGCGCCGCCAGCCTGCAGCACGACTTGATCTCGGCACCGGTCCACTGGGCGTCGTCCGGCCTGGGCTGCCGGGGATCGAGGCTGTAGTGCTGCTGGTAGATGCCCCAGATCCCGTCCTTCTGTTCGCGGCCCGGCAAGTCCACGAAGAACACGCCGTCGAAGCGTTCAGCACGTGCGAACTCCGGAGGCAGCTTCGAGGCGTCGTTGCAGGTGCCGACGAAGAAGACGTCACTCTCGTGGTCGTTGAGCCACGTTAGCAGCGAACCGAACACGCGAGCCGTTACGCCGGAGTCGGTCTGGCCCGAACTCGTCGCTCCGGCCAACTCTTTCTTCCATTCATCCGCGAAGAGCACGCAGGGGGCCATCGCATCGGCCAATCGAAGCGCCTGCCGGACGTTTCTCTCGCTCTGGCCGACGAGCGAGCCCAAGAGTTGCGATTCATCTCCCGGGTCGGCTCGGTCGTTTTTCGGGCGTTTTGCTAACAGCTTTGCTAACAGATGCCGTGTTGGGGGGTAGCGCGTCCGAGGCCCCGCGCTCGCCTACCCCATGAATCCTGCAGTGCCGGAGGTGGGACTTGAACCCACACGCCATTGCTGGCAACGGATTTTGAGTCCGCCGCGTCTGCCATTCCGCCACTCCGGCTCGAGGCGTCGAAACGCTCCAGCAGACTACGGATTCCCGGCCCCATTTGCCAGCCTCGCCCCGGGACGCCCCATACCGCACGCCTCATCTGCCCGGCGCTGCGTCGCCGCCGGGGGAGCGCCTACAATCGGCAGCAGGCACTTTCCACGCCTGCCGACGAACCCCAAGCCCACACGGGAACTGCGACGTGTCGATCCTCTCCTCCTACCATCCCGGCCGCCTCGGCCTGTCGTTCGAACTGTTCCCGCCAAAGTCGGCCGAGTCGGAAGCAGCGATGTGGCGCAACGTCGATGATCTGGTCGCCTGGGATCCGGCCCTCATCACCTGCACCTATGGCGCCGGCGGATCGACCCGCGGCAAGACCCTCGAAATCCTCGCCGGCCTCAGGCAG
>CANGIH010000439.1 GCA_947453875.1 Planctomycetaceae bacterium
CCGTGTCGGGCGGAATCGTGATCGTCGCCCGCTTCACCCGGTATTCAGGCCCGCGGGACAGCTCCACCGAATACTCGCCGGGGGGCAGGAGAATCGATTCGCCGTCGGCCCGATAGACCTGCTCGTGGAAGAAGAAGTCAGGGGCGAGGCGGCGGGCAGGATTGGGATGGACGCGGCCGAGCCGGTCGCGGAACACGAATGACGCTGTCGTCGGCGAGCCGTCGTGGTCACGAACACCGAGCGTGACCTTGACCGCCGGAAGACAGTCGAAGAGCACCGCCACCCCCGCCCGGAATCCGAGATCCTGTGTCCCCTGGCCGACGTTGAATCCGAGTGTTGCCTCGCGCTTGCCGACGTCGCGGGAGTGGAGCTGGAGGATCCGGTACTCAAGCGCAAGCCCGGAGAGCTGCGGCTTCATCGGCTGCGCGGTGTAGAACGCGGCGTCGAGCCAGCGATTGGCGGCATCGGCCGGCGCGATCTCGATCTTCGGGTCGGGCGAGCCCGTGCTCCGCTTCACCATCGGCAGGAGGTTCGGCCCCTCGATCCGCATCTGGGGCGTGATGCCGGCCTGGTTGTGAACCTTGACGAGGAACGTCCGCCAGCCCTGTTCGATGAGCTCCTTCGCTGCGGGGCCCTCCACGACCGACACCCGGCTCTCGGCGTTGATCGTCACCCCGGCGACGCAGAGCGGATCGAGTACCGCCTGGATCCGGGCCGTGCCCAGCGCCAGGTCAGGATCGTGGGCCGCCGCATCGAGCGCGGCACGGTCGGCGTGAGGGAGCGGGGATCCGACGACTTCGAGCGCCTCGACCAACCGCCCGGTGGCGGCGGCGAGCGGCTGAAGCTCCACCTGATCCACCAGCAGGAATCCGGCCGCGGGGAGATGCTCTCCGGCCACGCCCCCGCAGAGCAGAACCGTCAACACCACCGCCGACATCAGACGCCTCTCCATGCGCATCCCCCCGTTGCCGCACCTCCGGGAAAACGTCCCCGGGCCCATCAGGGCGACAGGCCCCCCGAGAGCGGCCGCGATTCTACCGATCCGCTCCCGGTCGCACCCCCTCCAGCGGCCAAAAGCGCGGAGCCGGTCGCAGTGCTGCGGATTTCGTTTATCCTGTCGCCCGTCGGAGTGGGGAACTTCCGGGAGGCTGGTGACCATGATTTCGTCGCCCCGTGCACGCTCGATCGGCCTATCGCTGATGCTTGCGTGGTGCACCGTCGCCGGCCTGAGCCCGGCCGCTGAGCCGGTCCTCGAGTCGCCGGTGGACGCACCAGCCGAACAGCCGGGCATGAGGCGGATTTTCAACGCTCGCGACCTTGCCGGCTGGGATGGCGATCGGCGTCTGTGGAGCGTGCGCGACGGGGTGATCCGCGGCGAGACCACCGCCGAGCATGCTGCCAAGGGCAACACCTTCCTGCTCTGGAAGGAGGGGATGACTGGCAATGTCGAGTTGCGGCTGTCGTTCCGCTGTACGGCGGCCAACAAGTCCGGCATCCAATACCGCTCCCGACACGTCACCGATGGCTCCACCCCCAACGCCTGGGTGGTTCGCGGCTACCAGCACGAACTGCGCAACGAAGTCGATCTCCCCAACGTCGCCGGCTTCATCTATGACGAAGGGGGCACGCGGGGGCGGATCTGTCTGGTCGGCGAGAAGGCACACTGGACCGGGGAAGGGAAGAAGATCGATGCGCGTCTCATCGATCAGGACGACTATAAAGCCCTCTTCCGCCTCGATGACTTCAACGACGTCGTCATCGTGGCCGAGAACAACCATATCCGGCACTACATGAACGGCCGATTGACGCTCGACTTCACCGACGACCCGACAGTGGCACTCACCTCGGGCGTTCTCGCGCTCCAACTCCACGCGGGCGTGCCGATGTGGGCCGAATTCCGAGACATCCGCATCCGGGAGCTGCCGTAGATGCGACCGACTCTCCACCACTCCCCACGCGGCCTCGTCCGCGGCCCCATCGATGCCGTCACCCTTTTGGTCGCGTGTATGGTGGCGATCGTCGCTACCGTCGGCACGACCGCTGGCCAGGCCCCACCCCCCCCTCCAGGGCCACCGGCTGGTCGCGTCGGGCCCCCGGGTTCCCCCGTCCCACTCGGCCCGACGCGCCCCTCTGACACGCAGGCCCCTGCCGGCTCCACAGCAGACACGGCAGGGGAGATCGTGCAGCCTGAGCGCGGCCCCCCGCCCAAGCCGACCCTCGAGGTGCGCACCAGTTCGCTCCTCCAGCACCGGCGTGGGGAGTGGACCGCGCTCGACATCCGCGCCATCAACCCGACCAACCAGCCGACCGAGGCCCTCGTCTCCATCCTGTTCGAAGGGGGCACGCGGCAATTCGCGCGGCGGCTGTGGGTGCCGGCCAATGGCGACAGGTTCACCTGGTTGCCGATCCGCGTCCCGGCCGAGGCGGGGAGCGAGGGGGCGATCGAATACACGGCGCTCGTCCTCGATGCAGGGGCCGACCGGGAAATCCTCACCCATCGCGAAGGCGACTCCCTGACATCGAGCGCACTGCTACGGATCAGCGATGACCCCGTCCGGTCCGGCCTCATCCTCCCCCGTCCGGTCCTCCCGTCGACCCCTGCAGAGGAGGCCACCCGGGAGGATTGGCCCAAGACCCTCGCCGCTGCCCGATCCGCGCGCGGCCTCAACATCACTTCGCCGTTGATCGTCCCCGATTTTCTTCCCCCCTGGCACATGACCCAGCGCGGGCTCGACGTCCTCCTGCTGGCCTCCGACCGGCTCGAGTCCGACACCGCCGGCCTGGCCGCATTGAGGAGCTGGGTCCGCGACGGGGGCCGATTGTGGATCGCGCTCGATGCCGTCGCCCCGGAGACGGTCGATTCGATCCTCGGCCACGACGCCGGGATCGAGGTCGTCGACAGGGTCGAACTCGATGCCTTCACGATGGCGACCCGCGATCGTTCCAATGGCATGGAGGCATCCGATCGCTTCGACCTCGAGGTGCCGGTGGAGATGGTGAGGGTGATCACCTC
>CANGIH010000440.1 GCA_947453875.1 Planctomycetaceae bacterium
CAGAAGTGGCGCCGGCACGATGACGCGCGGCTGGGCAAACTTCCACCGCTGCAATGAACGGTCGGAGACGTTTGCCTCCCCGATCCATTCGGCGGCAAGACCCTCGAGCTCGGCAGTCACCGCCCCCGGATCGGCATCGAACCGCTCGCGGCTGAAGTCACCGGAGGCATGGATCGTGAGCGCCGGCACCGTGGAGATCCCCTTCTGGTGGTTGTCCCCCACCCAGGAAATCGGTCCCGAGGCGAACTGGATCCCGCCGGGCGGCGGCACGAGCGAAGGCCGGTCGAGCACGAGCATCAGTGCGAAGCAGGGGTCATAGTCGATGCCTCTGAGAATCCCGACCGCCGCACCATCGAGGGCCCCGAATGCGTCGCCGGCGGCAAACAGATCGAGTGCCTGCGGCACCGGACAGGTGAGGACGATTCCTCGGGCCGTGATCGAGCGGCCCGACACCCCCTCCATCGCTTCGAGCGTCACGATCACCCCGTCACCGCCGACTGAGACCGCCGCCGCACGCTCGCCGGTACGCACCTCGACAAGCCCAGCAGGAAGCGCCGCCGCCAGCCGCTTGGGGAGGTCGGTCATGCCGCGGGTGCCGCACCAGCGGGCGTGGCCGTCACCAGCCGGCTCGAGATCGACTCCGGGAGCCTCGGCACGCGAGAACCCGTCGCACCAGGTGCGCACGGCACCGGCCGCGAACGCCTCAGCCACCGTGGCGCCGAAGGCCCGCGAACGCACCGTAAAGAACTGGGCACCATGATCGCAGACGGCGTTCCCGACCCGGCGCGTCGCCATCCGTCCACCGATCCCACGCGACTTCTCGAGCACGACCGTCCGGCACCCCGCCTTGGCGAGCTCGGTGGCGGCAGCGAGCCCACTGATTCCGGCACCGATGACAACACAATCGATGGAACTGCTCATGATGACAACGGCCTGGGGGCGGGCTGTGGAAAGAGCGAACCGAGCAGATCGTTCGTGCAGGGCACCCGGCTCGACGCGAGCAGTTCACCGCTCCCACAGCCGGCCATCGCACCGATCACCTCGGCCGAAGCCCGCACACGGGCGAAGACATGCGCCTTCTCGGGGGGGAACTGCGAGCGGTAGCACCCGATCGATTCGAGCTTCCGCTCCAAGTGCCCGTCGATATCGACCACCAGCGGAAAGTGGCCCGTGGGGATCTGCGGGACACTGGGGGTGAGGAAGTAGGTGAGCAGTTGCGGGATGGTGTGGACCGGCAGGCCGGCGAAGACATCATCCCACTTGCAGAGGCGGGAATAGAACACCGCCGCCTCCGTGATCGCCAGCGCCTGCGCATGGTCGGGGGAGGCGAGCGGGGTGCGGTCGCCGAGACCGAGGACGAGGCGCGGCCGGTGGCGGCGAAACACCCGGGCCAGCGCCACGCGGATCTCGAAGGAATCGAAAAGTCGCCGGTTGGGAAATCCGAGGTGTTCGCGGTGGACGACGCCGAGCCGGCAAGCCGCGGCGAGGGCCTCGGCCGTACGCTCCTCGGGACCGCTCGAACGTGGCGTCGGCTCACCGTCGGTGAGATCGACGATGCCGATCCTCACGCCTCGCGCAGCAAGCAACGAGAGAGTGCCGCCGCAGCCGATCTCGACATCATCGGGATGGGCGCCGACGGCAATCACATCGAGCGGGGAAGCCCCATCGGCACCGCCGAGGATCATGACGCCCGGCGGGAGCGATGGAACGGCAGGAGGCTGATCGTGGTCGGGATGGGACACGGACGGCACCGACGGTGGTCAGGGTTTGGTGGCCGCGATCAGGAAGACCGGATTGAGCGACTCGAAGCGGATCCGGTCGAGTTGCTCGATGCCACGGGAAATCGTCACCAGCCAGTGGGCGGTGTCGGCGGAACGGGATCGAAGGAGCGAATGGACGGCAGCGAGGTTTTCGATGCTGTTGCAGGCGGTGACGAGCCGGCCGCCCGACTTGAGCCGTTTCCAGGCCTCCTCGACGAGCATCGCCACATCGCGGCCGCTGCCGCCGACATAGATCGAATCGGGATCGGGCAGGCCCGCCCAAGCCTCGGGGGCGCGACCGAGGACGGCATGGAGATTCGCCACGCCGAAGCGTTCGGCATTGGCGATGATCAGGCGGTGATCGTCGGGATCCATCTCGATCGCGTGCACCGTGCCGTCGCGTGCGATCCTGGCCGCCTCGAGCCCCACAGACCCGCTCCCCGCCCCGACATCCCAGACCACGCTGCTGTTGGTGAGGCCCAACTCCGCAAGCGCCAGGCTCCGCACTTCCGCGGGAGTGAGCAATCCCCGCTTCGGCCGCGACTGGAGAAACGAATCGTCGGGATTGCCGAAAAGTCGCGTGCCGGCATGGCCCGGCTGGTCGATGGCCCGGGCCTTCCGCACGAGGATCATGACATTGAGCGGACCGAACGACTCCTTGGCGATCTCCGCGAGGCTCCCTTGAGTGACACGCTCGTCGGGCGAACCGAGGTTTTCGCAGACGTAGGCCTGGAAGGAATCGATCCCCTCGTCGAGCAGTGCCTGGGCGACCGCCGACGGCGGCCACTGCTCGCTGGTGAACAGGCCGACGGTGTCGCTCGTGCGAACACGGTCGATCACCCGCTCGATCGACTGGCCCGAGAGATTCGCGAGAAACGCCTCCTCCCATCCCTCCTTCACCCGCGCGAACGCCAACTGCATGCTGCTGACGTGGGGCACGACCTCGAAGCGATCCTTCCCGAGCTTGCCGCAGACATAGCGGGCGGTGCCGTAGAAGAGCGGATCACCCGAGGCGAGGACGACGAGTTTTTTCCCGGTGTGCCGCTCGATCCGCTCGACGAGATCATCGAGGCCGGCGGCCACTTCGAGACGCCCAGCGATCGCCGGCGGTAACAGCGCCACGCACGACTCCGGCCCGAGCAGTGTCTCGGCCCCCTCAAGGAGACGACGAGCCTGCGCCGTCATCCCGTCGATGCCGTCGTCACCGATGCCGATGATGTGGACCTTGTCGTGTCGGCTCGTCACGCCACCTC
>CANGIH010000441.1 GCA_947453875.1 Planctomycetaceae bacterium
ATGCAGCACGAATCTCCCCAAAAAAACGACGCCGGACGGGCGCCACAGTCAGGCCCGTCCGGCGTCGCGCGATCCCACGGACGGCGATCAGGCCTTGAGCGTCTCGTCGTGCCGGCCGGTGGCCGGGGGGAGATCGCAGCGGTGGACGGCCTGGAGCGCCGCGATGGCGCCGGCCTTCTTCTCCGCGTCGTTGTCCTCCCACTCGATGTTGATCGCCCCGGAGTAGCCTGCCCGGTTGAGCTCGACAATCATCTCCTCGACGTTGACGCTGTCGCGCCGGCTGCCGGCGGTGACGAAGTTCCAGCCGTTGAGCTTGTGGCCCATCGGACGGTGCCCTCCCAAGCGCCCGGCCCGCGTCGGGCCCTCGATCACCTGCACCCCCTTGATGTGGGCCGTGTGGATCGCGTCGGCATACTCGCGGATGAAGGCGATCGGGCAGACCCCCTGCCACACCATGTGGCTCGGGTCGATGTTGAAGCCGACGACGTCGGTGCCGTAGCCCGCCTTGCCCAGGGCGCGGAGATAGTCGCCGGCCGACTCGATATCCCCCATCGCGCGCTCGCCAGGGTGGCATTCGAGATCGAATGTCACGCCATACTTTCGGCACGCGTCGAACACCGGCGCGAACCGCTCGACGAGAAGCTCGAGGCTGACGTCGAGGACTTCCGGAATCGGGCAGCCGCCGATCGACTTCGGCCGGGGCGGGAACTCGAAGAAGTGGCTCCAGCAATGGGCGGGCGAACCGACGAAGCCGGGGACGGCGACGGTGCGGTCCTGAAGCTTGCCGAGGTAGTGGGCGAGGCGGACAGCGCGGATCAGGTCGGTCTTGGCCTTCTCCTGCATCAGCTTCCCGACCTCGTCGGGGACGAAGTAAGGATTGGTGCGCGGCGGCTCGTTGCCGGCCTTGCGCCACTTCACGTAGGCCTCGACCGGCTCGCCGCCAATAAACTGGAGCGTCTTGGCGGAGGGCTCGTCGCCGAGGACCTGCCCCTGGAGATGGGTGGCGATCGAGAAGATCTCGAGGCCGCGCTTCTTCGCCTTCTCGACGCGGGTCTTGGCGTAGGCCTCGGCACCGCTCTCAGTGTCGCACTGCGGGAGATCGAGCTCCCACGAGGCCTCCTCCCAGCCGTCGAAGCCGTTCTTGGCGAGGAAGTCGAGCCAGGTGTCCTCGGGGATGTCGCCGAACTGGCCGCGGACGAGGCCGATCTGGTGGTAGGAATGCTTGCCCGCCCGATGTGTCTTCGTCTGGTGAAAGCCCATGTCGTCTCCCGTGCTGGCGCCGGCATCCCCTTGGCGGGGGCGGCGGTGAAGTGTTCCCCAGGTCTGCCGGCCCTGCTCCCGACGGCGGGGCGGCGGTGTCCGGTCTGACCGATCGCGTATCGTCGGGGGTGGACAGGTTCCTGTAAATCCCCGCCCGTTTCCCACGATGGCTGACCGTGGAGTAGAACTGCTGGATGGGGGGGACAGGCCGGGTTGGCCATCCAAGGCGGCGATGCCTGAGTCTCCATGAAACCTGGAGGGGATGCGGCGTCGCCCGAGGCCAGAGGGGCCCCGACGTTCCCGTCCCCTGAGGAGTCGCGACGGTGACCAGCCACGGCGAAGTCAACAGCCCAAGCGGTGAGCCGGTGCCGGAGGGGCAGCGTGCCGCCTGCGAGGCCCTCTACGACCGCCTCGCCAGCCGCCTGCTCGGCGCTGCCCGGATGCTCGGGTGTTCGGCTGTCGAGGCTGAGGACATGGTCCACGACCTGTTCGTGCGGATGGTCCGTTGCGGGACGTTGCTCGGCGATATCGACGATCCCGACGCCTACGCCTTCGCATCGCTGCGGCACGCCGTATTTCGCGCACGGCAGCGACGCATGCTCGAACGGACGGCGATCGAGCGGATCGGGAGGGATCGTCAGGCCGATGGCCGGTTGGTGTCGGAGAGCGTGGCCGGGCGCAACAGCGAACCGGCACCCAGCCTCATCCGCGCGTTGGCGACGCTTCCCGAAGCGCAGCGCGAGGTCGTCGCCCTGAAAATCGACGGTGGCTTGACCTTCGCGCAGATCGCGAAAGTGACCAACGTCAGCCTCAACACGGCCGCTGGCAGGTATCGGTACGCGATGGAAAAGCTCCGCGCGGCACTCGCCGAGGAGGTGGTGCGATGAATCCCCATGCACCGAATCCGGCCGAAGAGCCGGGCAGCAGCGACACCCTTGAAGCGTTGCTCCGCTCCATCCATCGGCCCGCGCCCGGGGAAGCCTTCCGCGCCCGTGTGCTTTTGTCGATGGAGGATGCTGCCGAGGAGCATGGTGTCACAGTGGCTGAACACCGCCTGCCGACCCCATCACCCCGCTCGGGGCGGCTCGAGGTGGCTGCCATCGCGACCGCGGGCGTGTTGGTGCTGCTGCTTGTGATGGCGAGCATGTTGGCGGAGCCGAAGGGGAGCGACGCTGGAACTGGAACGGACGCCGTGGCAGTCCAGATCGGAGGACGGTCGATACCGTCGGATGAGCCTCCGGACGTCCACCACGCCCTCGAACTGCTCGACGCCCGCCGCGACCTGTTCGCCGTGGTGACGATTTCGGGACCGCTCCGGGACGCGTTTTGAGCCTGCCGGGCGATTCGGCCGCCCGGCGGCGTCGCGCCGCGCTCACGCTGCCGACAAGCCCTTGGAGAGGGCGTGGAGAAATGTCTCGACGTCCTCTTCGGTCGTGTAGCCATGGATTGCCACGCGGAGCCGCCCGGCGTGGTGCATGACATGGATGCCGCGGTTGTGGAGATGGCTGTGGACCGCCTCGGCCCGCGGATGGCGAAAGGCGAGGATTCCGGCCAGCTGGGCCGGATCGGCGGGGGAGAGCAGATCGACTCCGAGCGTGCGGAGCCCGGCGAGGCACTGCCAGACCAATGGCGCCGCGTGGCGGTCGATCGCGGCGACGCCGACACCCGAGAGATAGTCGAGTGCGGCCCGGATCGGGTAGAGCGCCGGGTAGTTCGGCATGCCGACAGAAAAGCTCGCGGCGCCGGGCAGGC
>CANGIH010000442.1 GCA_947453875.1 Planctomycetaceae bacterium
CTTTCCCGCCTGCGGAGCGGGATCGACAAACTCGAAGCGGGCAAGCGGCTGCGGCGGGGTGTCGCTGTACTGGAGCCGCTGGAAGACAGGCCGGCCGAAGGGGTTTTGGGGGTTGTCCGGGATGGGGGCGATCCGCACCCCGTCGCGCTCGACGACGAAGCCGGCGAGGCCGCTTTCGGGATCGGCCACTGCGTCCCAGGTGAGCATGCCGTTCTCCAAGCGGACCGATGTCGGGCTTGGCGGCGGCGAGTCGTCGGGGACGCGAGTGTCTTTGACATAGGCCGTAAAGCGTTTGGCTGTGGCTTCGTCGGGGAGCCAACCGAGGGCGAGAGCGTCTCCGGAGAATCGCTCGGCCGGGACAGGCGTGCCCCCTTCTATCGGTGCAAACCACGCCTTCTCGATCGCCATCGGGCGAAGCGGCCCATCGGGCTCCTCCGGCAACCGGGCCGTCAGACAAGCATCGAGCCAGGGGATGGCGAGATAACGCTGATTGCCGCAGTCGTGGCTGCTCAAGGGATCGATCGCCACGCCGATGAGCCCTCCGCGACTGCGGACGGCCTGGAAGAAGGTCTTGTTCCCTGGCCAGACGCCTTTGAAGCGTTCGTCGATGTCCCGCACCCCTTCCTTCACGCCGAGATTACAGAGCATGGGGACGGCAAGGGCCGCGTTGGGGAAAGCATGCGGCTTCGCGTCGGGGCGCGATGCGTCGGCTGCAAGGAGGGGGACGCCGGAGCGGAGCCAGGTGGCGATGACGCGACTCGGAAACAGGCAGGTCATCGCACCGGCCCACACACCGCCACCGCTGTGGCCCCACAGCGCCCAGGGAACGCGTTCGAGTTCCGGGTGGCCGGCGAGCCGGCCCAGATCGGCAAGCGCCGCGTGAAACGTGTCGGCAGAGCCATTCCGCGGATCACACCAGAGTTGGCAATCGGCCGCTTCAGGCTGTTCGTAGACGGGGGCGAGCAGGGCGCAGTCATGCCTGGCGGCGAGGGCCTGCCAGTGGAGATCATGGGCGCCGGTGAGGCCGGAGGAGCATGAGCCGGTGCCGCAGCCATGCTGGTGGACGACGACGCCGCGCACCCGCTCGACGCCGGGCGGGATCCAGATCGTGAACGTGGCGGGAAAGACGAGGGCTCCGGCATCGATGCCTGCCTCATATCGCACACGATGGTAGGGCGGGGCGATCTCAGGTCGGGTGTCGTAGGGGGGCTCCTGGGCCTCGCCAGCCGGATGGAAAACGAACAGCGCGATCACAACCGCGACCGCGATCGATCGCCGCCGAGCAGAGGCCGAACGGACCAGGGGGGATGCATTCATAGGGGCACGATACCCGATCAGCCCAGTCGGCCGTACGTACTCGGCCCGGCACCGTCGAAGGACAGGCATTGTTCTCCGTGTCACCCGAGCCCGGCAAGTGGGCCGGTGCTCGAGCCGAAGGCGTCGGCTTCGATGCCGAGGCGGCTGAGGATCGAGACGAAGAGATTCGCCAGCGGCGCGTTGTCGTCGGGATCGAACGCCAGATGGCTGCCGTGGCGGAAGCCGCCGCCGGCCAGAAGGATCGGCAGGTTCGTGTTGTCGTGGGTGTTGGCGTCGCCCATGTTCGACCCGAAGAGGACGATTGTCCGATCCAGAAGACGGTCTTCCCCCTCGCGCCGCTCGGCAAGCGCCGTGAGCAGCCCCGCCAGAAGCGTCATCTGCCGCCGATCGGCCTCGAGGAGCTGCGCCACCCGGTTCGCATCCTGGCCGTGATGGGAGAGATTGTGATAGTCGTCGAGCGTCAGCGTGCCCCCTTCCGGTCGGCCGTCATCGAGCCGGAACGGCGGCGTCGCGAAGGCATCGACCAGCAGCGTCACCAGCCGCGTCGAATCGGTTTCGAGGGCAAGCCTCGCGATCGCCAGCATCGACTCATAGCCCTTGAAGAGGAGCGCACGATCAACGACATCGCTCGGCGTTGGCTCCGCAGGGACCGGCCTTGGCCGATCCTCCCAAGCCCCCTCCGCATGGAGCCGCTCCTCCACCTCACGAACACTCGTCTCAAACCGCTCCAGTCGCTGCCGATCGGCCGCGCCGACGGCACGCCCGAGCCGCCGCGATTCGTCGACCGTCGCATCGAGGATGCTCCCCCGTTCGGCGAGTCGACGGCGGCGCTCGGCCACCTGCTCGCGCGATCCGGCCATGAACAGCCGCTCGTACACGCGCGAGGGGCGGTCCTCGGCGGGCACGAGCACGCCATCGCGTGTCCAGGAAAGGCTGCGGTTGACCTTGTCGACGTTGACGCCGAGGTTGAGCGTGGGGAAGCGGGTCTGGTCGCCGATCACCGCCGCGGCAGACTGATCGAGCGAGACGGTGTTGCGGAACCCGCTCCGGGTCGGCCCCCGCGCGGCGGTGAGAAAACAGTTCTCCGTCGAATGCCCGCCACGGACTCCAGGATGGGAGAGCCCGCTGATCACGGTGAAGTCTTCACGCCGGGCCGCCAGCGGCTCGAGGAGCGGCGAAAGGGCATACCCTCGGCCGGTCTCCCCTGGGAAAAACGGCTTCGGTAGAACGCCGAGGTTGTTCATGATGAACAGCGCCCGGCGTGGTGGCCCTTCGATCCCCCTTCCACGCGCGAAGGCGTCGAGCCAGGGGAGCGCGATCGCCACCCCCGCCCCCCGGAGGAGCGTCCGCCGCGACAGCTTTTCGATTCCACATCGACTCATGGAATCACTCCCGCAGGTTCGGGGGTGCCTGTGAAGATCGGGCTTGAGACGAACAGACGCAGCAACCCCCTCACAGGAAAACCCTCCGGCTCCGCCCCATCGAGGATCGCCTCGAGATGCGGCCGATCGGAGAAGCGGAGCGGCGCCCCGGTGGCATACGCCGTCCAACGCAACAGAAGATTGCGGGCCAGTTGCCGCGGGCGCCTCCCGAGGGCCGCCTTGAGCTCGCGGATGTCCTCACACGCAGTCCCGTCGGCCAGCGTCCCACGTGGATCAATCGCCGCGCCAAGCCGGTAGGTGAAATCGTGGC
>CANGIH010000443.1 GCA_947453875.1 Planctomycetaceae bacterium
ACACATCCCGAGGTAGCCGGAGTTGTTGAAGAAGATCACGCCGGCAGCGCACGTCGGGTCGACCGGCTCCACGAGCAGGGCGCCGACGAGGGCGTCTGATCCGCGTGGCTCGAGGATCACCGTGCGGCGGAAGGAATCGTGGCCGTCGCGGAAACGCTCGAGCCTTCCGGCGAGTGGCCCCGGGCCGAGATCGGGAGCCCCCTCGATGACGACGCGCGTCGGCTCCCCCTCGGTGTGCGAATCGACCACGTGGATCGGGAGGTGGGTATCGCTCATCCCCGCGCTCCCCGCCAGCTGTCCCACCAATTCCGGAACAGCTTCCACTGGGCCGCCGTGAACGCCCGCTGCGTCGGCGAGAGGGTGTCGCTGGGGTTGATGTGGTGCTCGTATTCCGGATTCCCCTCGAGCACCATCAGATACTTGTAGTGGAGGACGAGATCGGGCCCCTCGTCGAAGGTGGAGAGGACACGGAGGGCCTCTTCGAGTTCGAGGGCGAGGCGGCGCGCCTCGACGTCGCCGGCGGCTGCTCGCCTGCACAGCTCCACCAGCCGCAGCACCGGCCCCGGCAGGGCGTTGCCGATGCCGGTGATCGCCCCGACGGCACCACAGCGGACGAAGCCGTGGAACACCTGCGTGTCGACACCGACCATGAGGGCCAGGTCGGGATCACCGGACGTGATGAACTCGGCAGCGTAGCTGAGAGAGTCGGCCCCGCCGAATTCCTTGAAGCCGACGAGATTCCTGTGGCTCCGTCGCAGCTCGGCAAACAGGTCGGCACGGGTCTGGAAGCCGTAGTAGGGGCTGTTGTAGATCACGGCCGGCAGATCACCGCCGGCCGTGAGCACCTCCGCGAAGTGCGCTTTCTGTGCGGCGGGCGAACTGCCGCGCGAGAGGACCCGGGGGATGACCATCAAGCCCGCGGCCCCCACCTTGCGGGCATGGGCGGCATGCGCCGCCGCGATCCGCGGATTCTGGGCGCCGGTGCCGACGACGACCGGCACCCCCGCCTCGACGAGCCGCCTGACGCCTGTCTGCCGCTCCTCGTCGGTGAGCAGCGGCCAATCCCCCATCGAGCCGCAGTAGACCACCGCGCTCATCCCCGCGGCGACGAGCCGCTTGCCCGTCCGCACGAGCCCCTCGTGGTCGAGGGAGCGATCGGCCCGGCAGGGGGTCATGAGCGCCGGCATGCAGCCCCGGAAGACGTCGGATCCTTGAGCCATGTCGATTCACCCAAAAAAACGGTGGTGCCCGACGCGTCCAACGGCGCCGGGAAGCCGACCATGATACCGGCGGCCATTCAGTCGCGGAGCTTCTTGGAGAGGCTCTCGCCGAGGCGGCGGACGGTGGTGCTGAAGTCGTCGCGGGCAAGATGAGCCCGGATCACGCTGATCCCGGTCGTGTCGGCCAGGGCTGCCGTCAGCGCCCGGTCGAAATCCGCCTCCGTGCGGGCCTCGTAGCCGGTGCCTCCGCCGAGCACCTCGGGGAGCTTCTCGTAGCGCCAGGGGTTGATGTCGTTGAAAGGCCCGTCGAGGATCACCCGTTCGGTGCCGTAGCCGGCGTTGTCGAGGATGATGATCGTGGCGGAGGAGCGCCTGCCGACGAGCGAGGAGAGCTCCATGCCGGTCATCTGGAAGGCGCCGTCGCCGACGAGGGTGACGATCGTCGATTCGGGACGGGCACAGCGGGCTCCGAGCGCCGCCGGCACGCCGAAGCCCATCGAGGTGTAGTAGGCGGGGGAGACGTATTCCGTCTGGCCGCGGATCACCAGTTCGCTCGACGCGAAGAGGGCATCCCCCACGTCGGCGATCACGATCGTGCCGTCGTCGATCCTGCCGTCGAGCCTGTGGATGAGGCGGGAGATCGTGAGCGCCGCTTCGGGGCGAAGCTCGTAGGGGCCGACGACCGCGGCGGGGCCTGGGGGGAGGACACGTCTGGCGGCCTTTGGCTTGGCCAACGCCAACTCGCGGATGAAGTCCTCGAGGAGCACGCCCTGAAAGTGGTGGTGGCTGATCCGGAGGTCGTCGCTCGTGGCGTGGATCGTCCGCCGCGGGTCGAGGTTGGCGGTGAAGATGCCGAGGTCGATGTCGGTGAGGATCGTGCCCAGCAGGATCCGGCAGTCGCTCGACTCGACGAATTCGGTCACCTCGCGGCGCCCCATCCCCCCCTCGTAGAGGCCGATGTAGAGCGGATGGACCTCGCTGACCACGCTCTTGCCCAGGAGCGTCGAGGCGACGGCGATTCCGGCGGCCTCGGCCAGGGCGATCGTCTCGGCCTGGAGTCCGAATCGCTGCAGCTCGACGCCGGCGATGATCACCGGGGCCTTGGCCTGCTCGATCCGTTCGATCGCCTCGCGGACCGCCTCGGCCAGCGCCGCCGGATCGCTGACGCGCGGCGGGGCCGTGTAGGGGCGGATCGAATCGGGGACGACGTCGACCATGTCGCGCGGCAGTTCGATGTAGACGGGGCGCTTCTGCCGGAAGCAGACATCGAGAACCCGGTCGATCTCGCGGAAGGCTGTTTCGGGATCGGTGATCGCGGCACAGGCCGCGGTGACTTTCTCGAAGACCTCGAACTGCGTCGACCACTCACGGACGCAGTGATGGAGGAGTGGCCTGTCGCCCCGTTCGCTCAAGCCCGGGGCCCCGGAGATCACGACCACCGGGCTCTTCTCCGCCCATGCACCGGCGGTCGAGTTGACGACCGAGAGCCCCCCCACGCCGTAGGTGACGCACATCGCCCCCATGCCGTTGATCCGGGCGTAGGCGTCGGTGGCGTAGCCGGCGCAGTCCTCGCGCGTGCAGTTGACCAGTTCGAGCGGGCTCTGCTCGAGCATCGCGTAGAAGCCGAGGACGTAGTCGCCGGGCACGCCGAAGACGTGGCGGATCGAGTAGTCACCGAGACGGCGGATCAGGTATTCGCCGATCGAGAGTTGCGTGACGCTGCGGGAACGATCGGCGTGACGCTGCGGGCGCTTGGCCATGATTCTCCCCTTCTCACCATACC